>NZ_JBRRDR010000018.1:0-84700 GCF_056759755.1 Stenotrophomonas sp. STEN046 | reverse complement strand
ACGAAGACCGTATCCGACTGAAACTAAAGGGCCTGAGCCCGGTAAAGTACCGGGAACAGGTCGCGCTGGCCGCCTGATCCCCCAACTGTCCAACTTTAGGGGGTCACTTCATGGATGGGTTTACGGCGTCCCCGCACACCCACAGGGCCCCGCCATCCCACGGATAACCCGCTTTTGAAGTTGACGTTGACGTTGCCTCTGCAGGTGCAGGGCGCAGCCCTGCCCCACTAGAACGGAGTCGCGGACTCGAACGCGAGCGCCGCACCTGTCACCGGATGAGTGAACTGCAGCCTCCGCGCATGCAGGTGCACACGCTGCGCAACGTCTGCGCCGTACAACACATCACCCACGATGGGATGGCCAAGACTGGCCATGTGCAGCCGCAGCTGATGGCTGCGCCCCGTCACCGGCTCCAGCGCCACGCGCGTGCGCTGCGCCTGCGTATCCCGCGCCAGCACCCGCCAGCGCGTCAGCGCCGGCTTGCCGCGTTCGTGGTCGACCATCTGCCGGGGCCGGTTCGGCCAGTCGACGATCAGCGGCAGGTCCACTTCACCCGCATCTCCTTCAAGCAGCCCCTGCACGATGGCTTCATAACACTTGCCAACCTGGCGCTTCTCGAACTGCATCGACAGCGCCACCTGCATGTCCTTGCCGCGCGAGTGCAGCAGCAGGCCGGAGGTGACCTGGTCCAGCCGATGCACGGTCAGTGCGTCGGGATACACCGCCTGCAGCCGCGCGACCACGCAGTCCTGGTTCTCGGCGCTGCGGCCCGGCACGGACAACAGGCCGGCCGGCTTCTCGGCAATCAGCAGTGCGTCGTCGATGTAATGCAGGTGGATCATGTCGTTGCCGGGGATTTCCATACGAAAACGGGGAAGCCGAAGCCTCCCCGTTCGCTGCAGAAAGCGCCGGCCAGGGCCGGCACCCATCACATCAACCCAGCAGGTGGGCGACGCCGGCGCGCTCTTCTTCCAGCTCGGCCAGGGTCTTGTCGATGTACTTCTGGCTGAAGTCGTCGACCGGCAGATCCTTCACCAGGGTGTACTCGCCGTTCTCGGTGGTGACCGCGAAGCCGAAGATCACGCCTTCCGGGATGCCGTAGGAACCATCGGACGGCACGCCCATGGTGACCCACTTGCCGTTGCTGCCCAGCACCCAGTCACGTACGTGGTCGATCGCTGCGTTGGCGGCCGAAGCTGCCGAGGACGAACCACGGGCTTCGATGATCGCCGCGCCGCGCTTGCCCACGGTCGGGATGAAGGTGTTGGCGTTCCACTCCTGGTCGTTGATCGCATCGGCGATCGACGCACCATCGGCGGTGGCGAAGCGGTAGTCCGGGTACATGGTCGGGCTGTGGTTGCCCCACACCACCAGCTTTTCCATGCCCGCAACCGGCTTGCCGAGCTTGGTCGACAGCTGGCTCAGTGCGCGGTTGTGGTCCAGGCGCAGCATGGCGGTGAAGTTGCGCGGGTTCAGGTCCGGCGCCGACTTCATGGCGATGTAGGCGTTGGTGTTGGCCGGGTTGCCGACCACCAGCACCTTCACGTTGCGGCTGGCGACCTTGTTCAGCGCCGCGCCCTGCGCGGTGAAGATCTTGGCGTTTTCCAGCAGCAGGTCCTTGCGCTCCATGCCCGGGCCGCGCGGACGCGCGCCGACCAGCAGGGCGATGTCGGCGTCCTTGAAGGCGACTTCAGCGTCGTCGGTGCCGACCATGCCGGCCAGCAGCGGGAACGCGCAGTCTTCCAGCTCCATCATCACGCCCTTCAGGGCGGCCTGGGCCTTGTCGACCGGCAGCTCCAGCAGCTGCAGGATGACCGGCTGGTCCTTGCCCAGCATTTCGCCGGAGGCGATACGGAACAGCAGGGCGTAGCCGATCTGGCCGGCGGCGCCGGTCACGGCAACACGAACAGGTGCTTTCATGGGGATTTCCTCTGCTAAGAAGCTAAATAGCGTTGTAGAAGATGGCCGCGCGGGCGGGGATGGGCCTGGCGGGGCGGCCGCAACATGGAAACGGCCCCCTTCGCAGGGGGCCGTCCGGGTATTGGATCAGGCGGGGATGAGCTTGTTCCACTCAGCCACGCGCTCAGCCTGTGCGGCGAGCAGCGCGTCGGTATCGCCTTCCAGGGTGATCGAATGGATCACGTCGCCCTGCTTGACCGAATCGACGATCGCCTGGCCTTCCAGCACCTGGCCGAAGACGGTGTGCTTGCCATCCAGCCAGTCGGTCTTGATGTGGGTGATGAAGAACTGGCTGCCGTTGGTGTTCGGGCCGGCGTTGGCCATCGACAGCGAGCCGATCTGGTGCTTGACGCCGTTCTTCTCGTCTTCGAACTTGTAGCCCGGGCCACCGGTGCCACGACCCTGCGGGCAGCCGCCCTGGATCATGAAATCGGGGATGACGCGGTGGAAGATCAGGCCATCATAGAAGCCGCGCTTGACCAGGTTCACGAAGTTGGCGACCGTCAGCGGAGCCTTGTCAGCGAACAGCTCGACCTTGATCGGGCCCTGGGTGGTGTCGAAAGTGGCGATGAGGGACATGCAGATCCTTGGGATGCGGGGTGTGTAATCAGCCCCATAAGGATACACCTCCCCCGCCGTATGGGCGTCTTCGACCATGGGCGCAGGCAGGGTCTTCAGCCACCGGAAAGCGAGGTCCGGCGGCCGGCCTGAATGGGGGCCTCACCGGCTCTGAAATCAAAGTTTTCGCCAACCGTCAAGTTCGACGTATAATGTTGGACTTCTTTTTCCAAATCCGGCGCCGACTGGCCCCCTTTCGTATGTCCATCGAAAATCTTCGCAACATCGCCATCGTCGCTCACGTCGACCATGGCAAGACCACCCTGGTCGACCAGCTGCTGAAGCAGTCCGGCACCCTGTCCGAGCGTACCGTCCTCGCCGAGCGCGTGATGGACAGCAACGACCAGGAAAAGGAACGCGGCATCACCATCCTGGCCAAGAACACGGCCATCACCTGGGAAGACAAGAAGACCGGTATCAAGAACCGGATCAACATCGTCGACACCCCCGGACACGCCGACTTCGGCGGCGAAGTGGAGCGCGTGCTGTCGATGGTCGACACCGTGCTGATCCTCGTCGACGCGATGGACGGCCCGATGCCGCAGACCCGCTTCGTCACCCAGAAGGCCTTCGCGATGGGCTTCAAGCCGATCGTCGTGGTCAACAAGGTCGACCGCCCGGGCTCGCGTCCGGAGTGGGTGATCGACCAGGTCTTCGACCTGTTCGACAAGCTCGGCGCCACCAATGAGCAGCTCGACTTCCCGATCGTCTACGCCTCGGCCCTGAACGGCTACGCCGGCCTGGAAGACAGCGTGCGCGACGGCGACATGACCCCGCTGTACGAAGCGATCATGCAGCACGCGCCCAAGCCGGAAGTGGACCCGGAAGGTCCGTTCCAGATGCGCATCAGCCAGCTGGACTACAACAACTTCGTGGGCGTGATCGGCATCGGCCGCATCCAGCGTGGCACCCTGAAGAAGGGCATGCAGGTCGCGGTGATCGACCGTGAAGGCAAGAAGCGCAACGGCAAGGTCGCGCAGGTGCTGGGCTTCCTGGGCCTGGAGCGCATCGAGCAGGACACTGCCGAAGCCGGTGACATCGTCGCCATCTCCGGTATTCCGGAACTGACCATCTCCGACACCCTGTGCCACCCGGAAACCCCGGAAGCCCTGCCGGCACTGACCGTCGACGAGCCGACCATCTCGATGACCTTCCAGGTCAACAACTCGCCGTTCGCCGGCAACAAGGACCTGTCCGGTGGCAAGTTCCTGACCAGCCGCCAGATCAAGGACCGTCTTGATCGCGAACAGGTCCACAACGTGGCCCTGAAGGTCGAGCAGCTGGAAGACGCCGACAAGTTCCTGGTCTCCGGCCGTGGCGAACTGCACCTGTCGGTGTTGATCGAGAACATGCGTCGTGAAGGCTATGAACTGGCCGTGTCGCGCCCGGAAGTGATCATCAAGCAGATCGACGGCCAGGCCATGGAGCCGATCGAGCAGCTGGTGGTGGACATCGAAGAAATCCACCAGGGCGGCGTGATGGAAAAGCTGGGCACCCGCAAGGGCCAGCTGAAGAACATGGAATCGGACGGCAAGGGCCGCGTGCGCCTTGAGTACCAGATCCCGGCCCGTGGCCTGATTGGTTTCCAGAACGAGTTCAAGACCCTCACCCAGGGTTCGGGCCTGCTGTTCCACGTCTTCGACCATTACGGCCCGAAGGAACAGGGCGCGATCGCCAAGCGCATCAACGGCGTGATGATCGCCAATGCACCGGGCGCCACCCCGGCCTACTCGCTGGGCCCGCTGCAGGAACGCGGCAAGCTCTTCGCTGCCGAAGGCGACAACGTGTATGAAGGCCAGCTGGTCGGTATCCATTCCAAGGACAACGACCTGACCGTCAACGCGATCAAGACCAAGCCGCTGACCAACATGCGCGCTTCGGGCAAGGACGATGCGATCCAGCTGACCCCGGCGATCAAGTACTCGCTGGAACAGGCCCTGGACTTCATCGAAGACGACGAGCTGGTCGAGATCACCCCCAAGGAGATCCGTCTGCGCAAGAAGTTCCTGACCGAGAGCGACCGCAAGAAGAACTCGCGCGGCGGCTGATCCAGCAGACGTGAGCCAGAACGGCTACAACCCGGATCCGCATCGGCATCCGGGCCTCCATGTCATCGCCTTGCTCGAAGCGAGCAAGGCGATGCTGGCGTTGCTGGCGGCCACCGGGCTGGAAATTCTCGGCCCGCAACCGCTTCGCGACGGCGTCAATGCCCTGATCCGGCGCTTCAGCCTGGACCCGGATCACGGCACCCTGCCCTCGCTGTTGAATGCCATCAATCCCGACGCGGTCCATCTGGCCGCAGCGGCGATGATCGGCTACGGCCTGCTGCACCTGGTCGAAGCCTGGGGCCTCTGGAAAGCCAAGGCCTGGGCATCCTGGCTGGGCTGCCTGACCGCCTCCATCTACCTGCCTTTCGATATCTACGCGATCGTCCGCCATCCCGGCTGGGCCTCGTGGACGGTGCTGGCGATCAACCTGATCGTCGTCTATGTGCTGGCGCGCGACCTGCGCAAGCGCCGCCGCTGAGCAGCCGCTACACTGGGGACCGGAGCCGACGAAGCTGCCCCATGCGCCTGCCCTTGCCGCCCCTCCTGACCTGCCTGATCGCCGCGCTGCCCGCGGTCTTTGCTGCTGGCTGCAGCCCTGCCACATCCACGGCCCATGCCGGCGAACCGGCAGGCAGCAGCGCCCCCTTTCCCTACGCTGAAACCGAAGTGGCCGACCTGCAGGCACGCATGGTCGCCGGTGAGCTGGACAGCAGCACCCTGACCTCCGCCTACCTCAAGCGCATCGCCGCACTGGACCGCGCCGGTCCACGCCTGCGCGCGGTGATCGAGCTCAACCCCGATGCGCTGAAGGAAGCCGCCGAGCGTGATCGCGAGCGCCGCGCCGGCCGCCTGCGCGGGCCACTGCATGGCATTCCGATCCTGCTGAAGGACAACATCAACGCCGCACCGATGGCCACCAGTGCCGGCTCGCTGGCCCTGCAGGGATTCCGCCCCGGCGATGCCTACCTGGTAAAGCGCCTGCGCGAGGCCGGCGCGGTGGTGCTGGGCAAGTCCAACCTCAGCGAATGGGCCAATTTCCGCGGCAACGACTCGATCTCCGGCTGGAGCGCACGCGGCGGCCAGACCCGCAATCCTTACCGGCTCAGCCATTCGCCCTGCGGCTCCAGCAGCGGCAGCGCGGTAGCCGTGGCCGCCAACCTCACCAGCGTGGCCATCGGCACCGAGACCGATGGCAGCATCGTCTGCCCGGCAGCGGTCAACGGCGTGGTCGGCCTGAAGCCGACGGTCGGGCTGGTCAGTCGCGAAGGCATCATCCCGATTTCCTTCAGCCAGGATACCGCTGGCCCGATGACCCGCAGCGTCGCCGATGCCGCCGCCGTACTGACAGCCATCGCCGGTCGCGATGACGCCGATCCGGCCACGGCCACGATGCCCGGGCGTGCCGTCTACGACTACACCGCCCGACTGGATCCGCAGGGCCTGCGCGGCAAGCGCATCGGGCTGCTGCAGACGCCGCTGCTGACCTATCGCGGCATGCCGCCGCTGGTCCAGCAGGCGGTAGCTGAACTTCGCCGCGCCGGCGCCGTCGTGGTGCCGGTCGAGCTTCCCAACCCGGGTGCCTGGGCCGATGCCGAACGCCTGGTCCTGCTGTATGAATTCAAGGCTGGGCTGGAGCGCTACTTCCGCACCTATCAATCGCCCGTTCGCAGCCTGGCCGGACTGATCGCCTTCAACGAGGCGCACAAGGGCCAGGAACTGGGCCTGTTCGGCCAGGAGCTGCTGCTGGAAGCCGAAGCAACCCCTGGCCTTGCCGACCCCGCCTACATCCGGGCGCGCAGCGATGCACGCCGGTTGGCAGGGCCTGAAGGCATCGACGCGGTACTCGCCACACAGCAGCTGGATGCCCTGATCGCACCCACCACCGGCGTGGCCTGGCCGCTGCGCAGCAGTGGCGATGACTTCCCCGGCGAAAGCTACAGCGTCGCCGCGGTAGCCGGTTATCCGAGCCTGAGCGTGCCGATGGGGCAGATCGACGGCCTGCCGGCCGGCCTGCTGTTCATGGGCACCGCATGGAGCGAGCCGAAGCTGATCGAGATGGCCTACGCCTACGAGCAACGTACCCGCGCGCGGCGCCCACCGCACTTCGACACCGACGCGCTGATCGAGTCCGGCGATCCCTGATCGGCGTGGTAGTACCGGCCGCTGGCCGGCAGATCCCGGGTTGCCGGCCAGCGGCCGGCACTACCGGTCCGCAGGCTCCACCGGCACGATTGCCGCCTCGCCATCCTCCGCGCCGGGCGAACGCACATCCGCCGCACGTGCGCGCGGGCTGCGCGGCATGTCCAGCTCATCATCGCGCTGCAGCCGCGCACGTACCTGTGGCAGCGACTGTGGATGCTCGCGCGCGAGGAAATCCAGCATGCGTTCGCGGACCAGACAGCGTAGATCGAATGCATCACCGGAACTGCGCGCGCTGACCAGCAGCCGCACCTGGATCGCACGCTCACTGGTCTCGGTCACCTGGGTCACGCACACCCGGCCGTCCCACAACGGCTGGCCTTGGCAGATCCGCTCCAGCTCGGCCCGGATCGCCGCGATCGGTGCACGGTAATCCAGCCACAGGAACGCCGTACCGAGCAGGTCCGCACTACGCCGCGTCCAGTTCTGGAACGGATTTTCAATGAACCACGTCAACGGCACCACCATGCGCCGCTCATCCCAGATGCGCACCACCACATAGCTGCTGCCGATCTCCTCGACGCGACCCCACTCCCCTTCCACGATCACCACATCATCCAGGCGGATGGGCTGTGTCACCGCGATCTGCACACCGGCGATCAGGTTGCCGAACACCGGCTTGGCGGCAATACCGGCGACCAGACCGATCAAGCCCGCCGAGGCCAGCAACGCGGTACCGATCTTCTGCACCATCGGGAACGTCAGCAGCACCAGCGATGCGCCCAGCACGATGATGCCGCCCATCAGCACGCGGCTGAGTACACGGGTCTGGGTCTGGATGCGGCGCGCCTCAAGGTTGTCCGAGACATCGATGGGATGACTGCGCAGGATCGCCCGCTCGCCCGCTGCCACCGCCCGCACCAGCAGCCAGACGAAGCACGCGGTCAGCGCGATGTGCAGCACGTGCTGCAGGTTGCCCAGCAACGGATCCTGCAGCGGCGTCGCCTGCAGCGCTGGAATCAACAGCAGCAGCGGCCATGCGGTCGCCATCGGCAGGCCAAGCACACGACCGATACGCGCGCGCCGACGATCGCGCCCCTTCAGCCGATGGTAGATCCACAGGATCAACCACGCGCCAATACCACCCACCAGCACCGCCAGACCCAGCGGCCATGCGTATGCCTGTGCGCTTTGCCAGTGCACCGTCATCACCTCCATCACTCATGCAGGCACACAGCGTGGCCCAGCACGGATGAGCGGAGCGTCAGCCGTTCGTAAGGAGAGTGTTCGGCAGGGTTGCCCCCTGTACCCGCAGAGGCAACAGCAACAGCAACAGCGGCATCCCGTGGGATGGCGGGGTGGGCCCGCCTTCCACAGTTTTCCGCAATCTCTCGTAGGTCCACGCCATGCGTGGATGAATTTCTATCGAAATCGAATATTCCGAGAGTTGAACGAAGAGCATCCACGCATGGCGTGGATCTACCGTGTCGACCAAGGTCGACACCTACCAACAGCAGCCGGAATCTGTCAGAGGCGGGGCGGTGTCGCAGTGCGGGGTGTCAGCCGCATGGGCCCGAGGCATGCCTCGGGCGGGTTGGGCAGGACGCCCAACCCCGGTCTTGCCGTGTGCGCAGGAACGCGCACGCGAGCAAGCGGCTGCCAAGCCTACATGGACGTACTTGCGGCGTCCCCGCACTGCGACACCGCCCCGCCATCCCACGGAATGCATGCAGTTGCCGTTGCTTCGGCCGTTGCCGTTGCGTCAGCAGGTGCAGGGCTGCAAGCACTGCCGCAACCCCCTTACCGAACCTGCTCCTGCTTGCGCACGATCGCCATCGCAATCTCCAGCGACTGCTCGTAGTTCAACCGCGGGTCCACCGTCGAACGGTAGGCACGCTCCAGATCGCGCTCGGTCAACTCACGCGCACCACCGGTGCATTCGGTGACATCCTCGCCCGTGAGCTCCAGATGCACGCCACCCAGCCGCGTGCCTGCCGCCGCATGCAGGTCGAAGGACATTTCCACTTCACCGCGCACGTTGTCGAAACGCCGCGTCTTGAAGCCATTGGCGGTGCTTTCGGTGTTGCCATGCATCGCATCACATACCCACAGCACGCGGCGGCCATCGCGCTTGACCGCATCCAGCAGCGGCGGCAGCTTGTCGGCAATCTGCGCCGCCCCCATGCGATGGATGAAACTCAGGCGCCCCGGTTCGTCGTCCGGGTTGAGCACATCGATCAGGCGCAACAGCTGGTCCGGCTGCACCGACGGGCCAACCTTGATCGCGATCGGGTTGCGCACGCCACGCAGATACTCCACGTGTGCACCATCCAGGGCGGCAGTGCGCATGCCGATCCACGGGTAATGGGTGCTCAGGTTCAGCCAGCCCTGCTGGCGCGGCACCTGCCGGGTCAGCGCCTGCTCGTACGGCAGCAGCAACGCTTCATGCGAGGTGTAGAAATCGATGCGATTGAGGTTGTGCACACGAGCCCCGGCCAGGGTCTCCATGAAATGCACTGCATCGCCGATCGAAGCCACCATCTTCTGGTAGTCGGCGGCAAGCGGCGAATGGCTCACCCATTCCAGGTTCCAGTATTCGGGGTGGTGCAGATCGGCGAAGCCGCCATCGATCAACGCACGCACGAAATTCATGGTCATCGCCGAATGCGCGTGAGCCTGCAGCATCCGCTTCGGATCCGGCAACCGCGCCGCTTCGGTGAAGGCCGGTGCATTGATGACATCGCCGCGATAGCTGGGCAACGTCACCCCGTCGCGGGTTTCGGTATCGGCCGAGCGCGGCTTGGCGTACTGCCCGGCAAAGCGGCCGACGCGGATCACCGGCTGGCGCAGACCGTGCACCAGCACCAGGCTCATCTGCAGCAGCACCTTCAGCCGGTTGGAAATGGTGCCCGATTCGCAGTCGCTGAAATTCTCCGCGCAGTCGCCCCCCTGCAGCAGGAAGCGCTTGCCTTCCTGGGCGTCGGCCAACTGCTGCTTCAGCGCCAGGATTTCCCACGACGTGACCAGCGGCGGCAGCCGCTTCAGTTCATGCAGCGCCGCATCCAGCGCGACCGGGTCGGGATAGGTCGGCATCTGCAACGCGGTCTTGCCGCGCCAGCTCTCCGGTGACCAGGCCGCGCCAGCGGCGGTCGCAGCGGGATCGGGGGCGGGCGGAACAGCAGACAGGCTCATTGCAGGCATCCGGGGGTGGGGGCTGCCATGGTCGCAGAGGTGGCCTTCAAGGCAAAGGGTCCGCGCCGTCCGCGGTTTCCTGAACGGTGTGGAAAGCGCCTGCATGAGCGGCCAGAAACGGCATGGTCGCCGCCGCCGGGTAAGCGCATGATCGGCTCGCAATTGTTATGGAGTAACACCCCTCATGGACCGGCCCCTCCCTCATTCCTGGCCCCGCCCCCTTTCCCATGAAATCCTCCCTGCTCACCGCCGGCATCACCCTTGCCCTGACCCTGGCCGCGCAGTCCGCCCTCGCCGCCGACACTGACGCCGGCTCGCCGGCCGTCAAAGACCTCGATGCGGTAACGGTCAGCGCCCAGCTCGATCAGGCCCGCAACGCGCTGTCACCCGACATCGGCAGCAGCCAGTACCAGATCACCGCCGAGGACATCCAGAAGCAGCCGCTGGGTGCCTCCGCCCCCCTCAGCCAGGTCCTGCTGCAGGCGCCGGGCGTGGTCCAGGACTCCTACGGCGGCGTCCACGTCCGCGGCGACCATGCCAACCTGCAGTACCGGATCAACGGCGTACTCCTGCCCGAGTCGATCTCCGGATTCGGCCAGACCCTGGACGCACGCACCATCAAGAGCATCCGCCTGATGGACGGCGCGCTGCCGGCGCAGTTCGGCGAGCGCACCGCCGCGGTGTTTGACATCACCACCCGCAGCGGCGTCGAGCTCGGCAATGGCGGCAGCGTCGGTATCACCGCCGGGTCCTTCGGCAAGGTCAACCCGAACGCCTCGTGGTGGGGTTCGCAGGGGCGCTGGAGCTGGTTCCTGACCGGCAACTATGACCAGAACGAAGTGGGCCTGGAGAATCCAACCCGCTCGCGCAGCCCGCAGCATGACGACACCCACCAGGGCAAGGCATTCGCCGACCTGACCTATCTGGTCAATGACACGACCCGACTGAGCGTATTCACCGGCTTTGCCAACAACCGCTTCCAGATTCCGGTCAATCCGGGCCAGAGCCCGCAGTTCGGCTACCTGGACACCACGACGTTCGATTCCGGCCAGCTGGATGAAACCCAGCGCGAGACCACCCGCTTCGGCATGCTGGTGCTGCAGGGCACCCTCGGCGAGACCGCCTACCAGGTCTCGGCCGGCCAGCGTTACAGCGATGTCGGCTTCACTCCGGACGTAGCCGGCGACCTGGTGTTCAGCGGCGTCGCCTCGCAGGTCCGGCGCAGCAACCGCGCCAGCACCCTGCAGGCGGATTTCTCCACCCCGCTGGGCGACAACCACACCCTGCGCTATGGCGTGTACGGCAACCAGGAACGCGCCCGCGCCAGCAACAGCAGCTGGGTGTTCCCGGTCGACGCTGTCGGCGCACAGGCCAGCACCACGCCGCTGTTGATTGCCGACAGCAGCGCCTTCAAGGCCACCACGGCGGCCGTCTACGTGCAGGACGAATGGAAGATCGGCGACGACTGGACGCTCAACTACGGCCTGCGCGGCGATCGCTACAGGGCCTTCGGCCAGACCGAAGGCCAGCTCAGCCCGCGACTGGGCGTGGTCTGGAACGCGACCGGCAGCACCACCGTGCACGCCGGCTACTCGCGCTACTTCACTCCGCCGGCCAGCGAGCTGGTCGCCACCAGCGACATCGCCCTTTACGACGGCACCACCAATGCCCAGCCCTCCGGCGGCAACAACACGCCGTTGGCCGAGCGCAGCGACTACTACGACATCGGCGTCTCCCAGCAGGTGGGTGATCACCTGACCCTGGGCGTGGACACCTATGACCGCCGCGTCACGCGCCTGCAGGACGAAGGCCAGTTCGGCGCCGCCTACATCTACTCGACGTTCAACTACCGTCGAGGCCACATCCGCGGGCTGGAACTCAGCGCCGACTACAGCAACGGCCCCTTCAGCGCCTACTTCAATGCAGCCCTGAACAAGGCCATCGGCACCGACGTCATCACCGGCCAGTACAACCTCGACCCGGAAGCGCTGGCCTACGTCGCCGATCACTGGATCCACCTGGACCACGACCAGAAACTGACCTCGTCAGGTGGCTTCAGCTACGCCTTCGCCGGCCACAACCGGATCGGTGCGAACTACGTGTTTGGCAGCGGGTTGCGTTCGGATGTCGAGGGCGTCCCCAACGGTGGAGAGCTGCCGTCGTACCTGCAGGTGAACCTCAGTGCAGGCCACGACTTCAACGCCGACAGCGGCCACCCGCTGCACGTGCAGGTGGCGGTGATCAACGCGCTGGACCGCAGCTACCAGCTGCGCGATGGCGGTGGCGTGGGCGTCTTCGCACCGCAGTGGGGGCCGCGCCGGGGCGCCTACCTGAGCCTGCAGCAGGACTTCTGAGGACAGACCATGGTAGTGCCGGCCGCTGGCCGGCATCTACGGGAAGCAGTCATCGCTCATGGGGTTGCCGGCCAGCGGCCGGCATTACCCCTGCTTCAACGCGCGACCCTGCGCAACGACACCAGCAGGGCCCACAGCGCAAGCAGCACGAACCACACGCCCGACCACATCGGCATGGTCAGGCCAAGGAACGTCCAATCGATGTTGCCGCAGTTACCGGTGCCGGTCAGTACCGTGCGGAACACTTCCAGCGGTCCCATCGTCTCGCGCAGGAAGGCCAGCGGCGGGCCACAGGTTGCGCCCATCTCCGGCGGCAGCATCTGCACGTAGACATGGCGGGCGGCAATGCCGACGCCGACAGCGGCTGCGATGAAGGCAAGGATGCCGTAGGTCGCCCTGCCCGCTCGGTTGGACGGGCCGTGCAGCGCACCGATCAGGAACAGCAGCCCCAGTGCTGCGAAGGCCAGCCGCTGGAAAATGCACAGCGGGCAGGGTTCCAGCCCCATCTTCAGCTGCAGGAAGATGGCGTAGCCCAGCAGGCCCGCGCAGATCAGGAAGCCCAGAAGGAACTGGGCGCGGAAAGGCCAGCGCAGAGGATTCATCGGCGACGCTCGTGTAGTACGGACCGCAAGCGTAACCGAGAGTACGCGCCGTTCGAACCGCCACAACGCTGCGCCCGTCGGAACGGTGTGGGTCGTTGCAGACCCAGAAACGGAAAAACCCGGCACAAGGCCGGGTTCTTCACCGAATGACGGGTGCAGCGCGTCGATTACTCTTCGACGGCTTCAGCCACGACCGGACGGTCAACCAGCTCGACGTAGGCCATCGGCGCATTGTCGCCAGCGCGGAAGCCGCACTTCAGCAGACGCAGGTAGCCGCCCGGACGGGTCGCGTAGCGCGGGCCCAGGATGGTGAACAGGTTGCCCACGGCTTCGTTGTCGCGCAGGCGGGCGAAGGCCAGACGGCGGTTGGCAACGGAGTCGACCTTGGCCAGGGTGATCAGCGGCTCGGCAACGCGGCGCAGTTCCTTGGCCTTCGGCAGGGTGGTCTTGATCAGCTCGTGCTTGAACAGCGAGGCGGCCATGTTCTTGAACATCGCTTCGCGGTGGGCGCTGGTACGGCTGAACTTACGGCCGGATTTCATGTGACGCATGGTGATATTCCTTGGTTAATGATGTGGCTTTGCGGATCGTTGTCGCCTTCATGGCGCTGCTGCACGGACTGCGGTTGGTCCTGGTCATCCATCCTGGACGACCTGCCCGCGAACCTTCGTTCGTCGTGGCGGTACTGCCTTGGTGCAATGGCCCCGTCGTTGCCGACGGGGCCATGCGGACTTGCAGAAAGGCTTTATCAGCCCAGCATGCCGTGGCTGGCGACGCCGGCCGGCGGCCAGTTCTCCAGCTTCATGCCAAGCGACAGGCCACGCTGGGCCAGCACTTCCTTGATCTCGGTGAGCGACTTCTTACCCAGGTTCGGGGTCTTCAGCAGCTCAACTTCGGTCTTCTGGATCAGATCGCCGATGTAGTAGATGCTCTCGGCCTTCAGGCAGTTGGCCGAACGCACGGTCAACTCCAGATCGTCGATCGGGCGCAGCAGCACCGGATCCACGCCGTTGTTGGCCGGCTTCGCCGCACCGCGGTCGCGGTGGGTGAAGTCACCGAACACCGACAGCTGATCGCTGAGGATGTCGGCGGCGGTGCGCACGGCTTCCTCTGCATCGATGGTGCCGTTGGTCTCGATGTCGATGACCAGCTTGTCCAGATCGGTACGCTGTTCGACACGTGCCGCTTCCACGGCATAGGCGACGCGGCGGACCGGCGAGAACGAGGCATCCAGGACCAGACGGCCGATGGCACGGGTTTCTTCGTCCGGACGACGACGCGCAGCGGCCGGCTGATAGCCGAAACCACGCTCGATCTTCAGACGCATGTTCACTGCCGTGTCCTTGGTCAGGTGGCAGATCACGTGGTCGCCGTTCAAGATCTCCACGTTGTGGTCGACCTTGATGTCGGCAGCGGTGACAACGCCCGGGCCCTGCTTGGACAGGGACAGGGTAGCGCTGTCGCCGGAGTGCATACGGATGGCCACGTCTTTCAGGTTCAGCAGGACTTCGAGCACGTCCTCCTGCAGACCTTCGACCGTGGTGTACTCATGCAACACGCCGTCGATTTCGACTTCCGTGATGGCGAAGCCCGGGATGGACGACAGCAGCACGCGACGCAGGGCATTGCCCAGCGTATGCCCGTAACCCCGCTCCAAAGGTTCGATAACGACCTTTGCACGGGTGTCGGTAAGGCGTTCGATCTGCGGACCGCGAGGACGCAGAACCTGGTTGGCGGTAACCGTCATGTTGCGGGTTCTCCTAGTGAACCCCCGGCCGTCGCCGGGGGCTCTCCAATGTGAATTACTTCGAATACAGCTCGACGATCAGCGCTTCGTTGATGTCTGCAGGCAGATCCGAACGATCCGGAACAGCCTTGAAGATGCCGGAGAACTTGCCGGAATCCACTTCAACCCACGACGGGCTCAGGTCATGCTGGGCGGCGACGGTCAGGGCTTCCTGGACGCGCAGCTGCTTGGCAGCCTTTTCAGACAGGGCGATGGCGTCGCCAGCCTTGACCTGGTACGAAGCCAGGTTGACCGACTTGCCATTCACGGTGACGCCGCGGTGCGACACCAGCTGACGGGCAGCCGGACGGGTCACGGCGAAGCCCATGCGGTAGACAACGTTGTCCAGGCGGGTTTCCAGCAGCTGCAGGAGGTTCTCGCCGGTGTTGCCCTTCTTGGTCGAGGCCTTCTTGTAGTAGTTGCGGAACTGACGCTCCAGCAGACCGTAGATACGCTTGACCTTCTGCTTTTCACGCAGCTGGGTGGCGTAGTCGGACAGCTTGCCCTTACGGGCAGTGGCGCCGTGCTGGCCGGGCTTCTGCTCCAGCTTGCACTTGGAGTCCAGCGCGCGCGCCGGGCTCTTCAGGGACAGGTCGGCGCCTTCGCGACGGGCGAGCTTACAGGTAGGACCGATATAACGAGCCATTTCTTATCGCTCCCTTTAGACGCGACGCTTCTTCGGCGGACGGCACCCGTTGTGCGGGATAGGCGTCACGTCGATGATGTTGGTGATCTTGTAGCCGACGTTGTTCAACGAACGCACGGCCGACTCACGGCCCGGACCCGGACCCTTGATGCGGACTTCCAGCGACTTCACGCCGTAGTCCAGCGCAGCACGACCGGCCTTCTCAGCAGCCACCTGGGCAGCGAAGGGGGTCGACTTGCGCGAACCGCGGAAGCCAGCGCCACCGGAGGTCGCCCACGACAGAGCGTTGCCCTGACGGTCGGTGATGGTCACGATGGTGTTGTTGAACGAAGCGTGGACGTGGGCGACGCCGTCGGTGACGACGCGCTTGATCTTCTTCTTGGTCTTAGCAGCAGGCTTAGCCATTTATAGGTCCCTTACTTCCTGATCGCCTTGCGCGGGCCCTTGCGGGTGCGGGCGTTGGTACGGGTGCGCTGGCCACGCAGCGGCAGGCCGCGACGGTGACGCAGACCGCGGTAGCAGCCCAGGTCCATCAGGCGCTTGATCGCGATGCCGATTTCACGGCGCAGATCGCCTTCCACGATGTACTTGCCGACTTCGGCGCGCAGGCGCTCGATTTCCGGCTCCGACAGATCGCGGATCTTGGTGGTCGAAGTGACGCCTGCGACTTCGCAGACCTTCTTCGAACGGGTACGGCCGATGCCGTAAATGCTTTGCAACCCGACCCAGACATGCTTCTGGGCTGGCAGGTTGACGCCTGCAATACGCGCCATGACGCGGTTCTCCAGCTGAGTGATGGCCGACAGCGCGCCCGTGGCACGCCGATCCGGCAGGATGGATCAAAAAAGTTAATCAGTGATACTAACAAGGTTCCGGTTTACTTGGAAGTTCGTGAAACCAGAGGTTTCATGAACCCGGCCCGGGGAGTGTGCCCAGGCTCCGGCGCCGGATGGGGTTGAACCCGGAGTTTCCTCCGGACCCGCCCGCGCTACTCCAGCGCGGGACCACCTCATCACACCCCCACCCGGAACCGCTGCGGGGGCCGCCCTTCGTTTGTGTGGCCAGAGTCCGCGAAGCGGAGGACCATCACGTCAGGAAGACGAAAGTATAACAGGCAAATCAGCCGCGAGCAAAACCGCCGCGGTTGCCGCCCTTCAGGTTGGCCTTCTTCAGCAGGCTCTCGTACTGATGGGACATCAGGTGCGCCTGCACCTGGGCGATGAAGTCCATCACCACCACCACCACGATCAGCAGCGAAGTACCGCCGAAGTAGAACGAGGCGTTCAGCTGCGTGCGCATCAGTTCCGGCAGCAGGCAGACGATCACCAGGTAAGCCGAACCAGCTGCGGTCAGGCGGGTAAGCACGCCGTCGATGTAGTCGGCGGTAGCCTTGCCCGGACGGATGCCCGGAATCAGCGCGCCCGACTTCTTCAGGTTGTCGGCGGTTTCCTGCGAGTTGAACACCAGCGCGGTATAGAAGAACGCGAAGCCGGTGATCAGCGCAGCGAACACGATCATGTGCAGCGGCTCACCCGGACCCAGCGCGTTGGCGACCTTCTGCAGGGTCTGGCCAAAGGTGCTCTGGTTGGCCGCCTGGCCGGACCACATCGCCAGCGTCGCCGGGAAGGCCAGCAGGCTCGAAGCGAAGATCGCCGGGATCACGCCAGCCATGTTCAGCTTCAGCGGCAGGAACGAGGTCTGGTTCATGTACGCGTTGCGACCGCCCTGGCGGCGCGCGTAGTTCACCGTGATACGGCGCTGGCCACGCTCGACGAACACCACGAAGAAGGTGAAGGCGAGCACGACAATGGCAATCAGCAGCAGCTGGATGAACTGGATGTTGCCGTCGCGGTAGGCATCGAAGGTGTGGATGACCGCACCCGGCAGGCCCGCCACGATACCGGCGAAGATGATCAGCGAGACGCCGTTGCCGATGCCGCGCTCGGTGACCTGCTCACCCACCCACATCAGGAACATGGTGCCGGCGGTCAGTGCGACCACGGCGGTGAGCACGAAGCCCATGCCCGGCATGTAAACCACCGGCGCGCCGGTCGGCGACACCTGGCCCTGCAGCGCCAAGGCGATGGAACCGCCCTGCACCACTGCGAGCAGCACGGCGCCGATGCGCGAATACTGGGTGATCTTGCGGCGACCGGACTCACCTTCCTTCTGCATCGCCTTCAAGGCGGGGAAGATGTGTACGGCCAGCTGCATCACGATCGATGCCGAGATGTACGGCATCACGTTCAGCGCGAAGATGCTGAAACGGTGCAGGGCGCCGCCCGAGAACATGTTGAACATGTCCACGATGCCGCCGCCCTGCTGCTGCATCATGGCAAGCATGGCATCGGGATTGACGCCCGGCACCGGCACGTAGCAGCCGATGCGATAGACGATCAAAGCCCCGACGACGAACAGCAAACGTTGGCGAAGTTCAGTGAACTTGCCCATTCCGCCCGCGAGGTTACCAATGCCAGCTTGCGCCATGACTTTCTTACTCCGTTACGCTGCCGCCGGCAGCTTCGATCGCAGCCTTGGCACCGGCCGTGGCAACGATACCCTTCAGGGTGAACGCCTTGGTCACTTCGCCCTTGACGACGACCTTGGCCTTCTTGGCAGTGCTCGGGACCAGCTTGGCCGCACGCAGGACGGCGAAGTCGATCTCGCCGGCCGGCAGCTTGTCCAGCTGGTACAGCAGCACTTCAGCGGTGTCCTTGGCGATCGGCGAACGGAAGCCGATCTTCGGCAGACGACGCTGCATGGGGGTCTGGCCGCCTTCGAAGCCAGCCTTGATCTTGCCGCCACCCTTACGGGCGAACGAACCCTTGTGGCCGCGGCCACAGGTCTTGCCCAGGCCGGAGCCGATACCGCGACCGACGCGGGTACGTTCCTGACGGGCGCCCGGTGCCGGGCTCAGTTCATTGAGACGCAGAGTCATGATCGATTACTCCTCAACCTTGACGAGGTAGTGAACGGTGTTGATCAGACCGCGAACCTGCGGGCTGTCCTTCAGTTCACGGACATCGTTGAGCTTATTCAGACCCAGGGCACGCACCGACAGGCGGTGACGCGACTGGGCACCACGCAGGCCACGCACCAGGCGCACCTTCACAGTCTTGTTGGACTCATTAGCCATGGTTGAGTTCCTCCACCTTCTTGCCGCGCTTTGCCGCGATGCGAGCCGGCGACTGCGCTGCAGTCAGGCCCTTCACGGTGGCACGCACCAGGTTGATCGGGTTGCGCGAACCGGTGGCCTTGGCCAGCACGTTCTTCACGCCCACTGCTTCCAGGACGGCGCGCATGGCACCACCGGCAATGACGCCGGTACCTTCGGAGGCCGGCTGCATGAACACGCGCGCAGCGCCGTGACCATCCTTGATGGTGTGCCACAGGGTGCCGTTGTTCAGGTCGACGGTGACCAGGTTCTTGCGAGCCTGCTCCATCGACTTCTGGATGGCGACCGGCACTTCGCGGGCCTTGCCATAACCGAAACCGACCTTGCCTTCGCCGTCGCCGACAACAGTCAGGGCAGTGAAGGTGAACTGGCGGCCACCCTTGACGGTCTTGCTGACGCGGTTGACCGCGACCAGCTTCTCGATCATGCCGTCGTCGACTTTCTCTTCGCGGTTACGGTCGCGATCGCGACCCCGCTGCTGACGTTCTTCTGCCATCTTGATTCCTTGGTTGTTTGGGTATGTACGGCTCGAGGCCGCTTATGGTTGTGGAGTACCGCGTTGTTACGGCCAGCCGCTGCAGAAGAGCGGCGCCGCCCAGCCTCACCCAGGCTGGCGAGCAGGCGGGCAAGGGGACCGAAGTCCCCTGCCCTGATCCCTTAGAACTGCAGGCCGGCTTCGCGGGCGGCGTCTGCCAGGGCCTTGATGCGGCCGTGGTAGCGGTAACCCGAACGATCGAAGGCAACCTTCTCGATGCCAGCGGCCTTGGCGCGCTCGGCAACGATACGGCCAACCTTGGCAGCAGCGTCAGCGTTCTTGCCGTTCTTCAGGCCTTCGATGATGTCGGCCTGGGTGGTGTTGGCGGCAGCCAGCACCTTCGAGCCGTCAGCGGTGAAGACCTGGGCGTACAGGTGCTGGCCGGTGCGCAGCACCGACAGGCGGGCGACGCCGAGCTCACGGATGTGGGCGCGGGTCGACTTGGCGCGACGCAGGCGGGCGATGTTCTTGTTCATGATTTTATTCCTTGAAAGCGGAAGCGCCTGATTAGGCCTTCTTGGCTTCCTTACGGATGATGACTTCGTCGGAGTACTTCACGCCCTTGCCCTTGTACGGTTCCGGCTTGCGGAACGCACGGATCTTGGCGGCGACTTCACCGACGGCCTGCTTGTCAGCGCCCTGCACCAGGATTTCGGTCTGGGTCGGGGTGGTGATGGTGATGCCTTCCGGCGCCACGAACACGACCGGGTGCGAGAAGCCCAGCGACAGGCTGAGGTCCTTACCCTGCATGGCAGCACGGTAACCCACGCCGACCAGCTCCAGCTTGCGCTCGAAACCTTCGGAAACACCCTTAACCATGTTGGACAGGATGGCGCGGACGGTACCGGTCAACGGGATCAGTTCCACGTTGTCGGTGCTCAGGGTGGCAACGCCGTTCTCGACATTGATGTTGATACCAGCCGGCTTGGCCAGCGACAGGGTGCCCTTCGGGCCCTTGGCGGTGACGTTGTCGTTCTGGACGTTCAGTTCAACCTTACCCAGGTCGATCGGCTTCTTGGCTACGCGGGACATGGTCTACTCCTTTCGCCTTAGGCCACGAAGCACAGGACTTCGCCGCCGACGCCCAACTGGCGCGCCTGCGCATCAGTCATGATGCCCTTGGAGGTGGAAATGATGGAAATACCCAGGCCGTTCATGACCTTCGGCAGCTCGCTCTTGCCGCGGTACTGGCGCAGACCCGAACGCGAGAAGCGCTTCAGGGTCGCGATGACCGGCTTGCCTTCGAAATACTTCAGCACGATTTCCAGCTCGGACTTGTTGTTCTCGAGCGCGGTCACGCGCAGGTCGGTGATGTAACCCTCGTCCTTCAGGACCTGGGCGATCGCAACCTTGATCTTGGACGACGGGGCTTTCACCGTCTGCTTGCCAACCGCTGCCGCATTCTTGATGCGGACCAGCAGGTCGGCGATGGGATCAGTCATGCTCATATGAGTACCTTTGAGTGCACCGATATCCGCTTTCGCGAAAATCTGTTGTCTCCTGGAAACGGGCCAGGCCCCCTACCCCTTACGCTTTGCGCAGGGCAAGACGCGGGAGTATACGCCAAAAGAGCCCGACTTGCGTCGGGCTCTTCGGGTTTTTTGCAGAAGGAAAGCTGAACGCCTCCCCTTCCCGGCTGCAGGAGCTCCCGAGGGAGCCCCTGCCGGCAGGACCGGCTGGAATTACCAGCTGGCCTTGCGCAGGCCCGGAACGTCGCCACGCATGGTGGCTTCGCGCAGCTTGTTGCGCCCCAGGCCGAACTTGCTGTACACGCCACGCGGGCGGCCAGACAGTTCGCAACGGCTGCGGTGGCGGCTCGGCGACGAATCGCGCGGCAGCTTCGACAGCTTGGTGGAGGCCTCGATCTTCTCTTCGTAGCTCGCGTCCGGCGAGGACACGATCTTCTTCAGAGCAGCACGCTTGACAGCGAACTTCTCAGCCAGCTTCTTCCGCTTGATGTCGCGGTTGACCATGGAGGTCTTTGCCATTTCGGATTCCTCGACGGATCAGTTACGGAACGGGAACTTGAACGCTGCCAGCAGCGCCTTCGCTTCCGCGTCGGTCTTCGCAGTGGTGGTGATGGCGATATCCATACCGCGGATCGCGTCGACAGCGTCGAAGTCGATTTCCGGGAAGATGATCTGTTCCTTCACACCCATGTTGAAGTTGCCGCGACCGTCGAAGGAACGACCGGAAACACCACGGAAGTCGCGCACGCGCGGCAGCGAGATGTTGATCAGGCGGTCCAGGAACTCGTACATCTTGTGGCGACGCAGCGTGGTCTTGCAACCAATCGGCCAACCATCACGGATCTTGAACGACGCAACCGAGATACGCGACTTGGTGACAACCGGCTTCTGGCCGGAAATCTTGGTCATGTCGCCGACGGCGTTTTCCAGGATCTTCTTGTTGGTGGCCGCTTCGCCGACACCCATGTTCAGGGTGACCTTGACGAGCTTCGGCACTTCCATCGAATTGGTGTAGCCGAACTGCTTCATCAGCGCCGGCACCACTTCTTCCTTGTAAAACTTTTCGAGACGGGAAGTCATCTTCTCATTCCTCAGGCGTCAAGCGCCTCACCGCTGGAGCGGAACACACGCAGTTTGCGTCCATCCTCCAGCACCTTGAAGCCAACGCGTTCGCCCTTGCCCGAAGCCGGGTTCAGCACATTCACGTTGGAGATATGGATCGACGCTTCACGCTCGACCACGCCGCCGGCAACACCTGCCTGCGGGTTCGGCTTGGTGTGGCGCTTGACGATGTTCACGTTGGCGACGACCACACGGTCGCCGTCCACGCGGACGATTTCGCCCTGCTTACCCTTGTCCTTGCCGGCGTTGACGACAACCTGGTCGCCCTTCTTGATACGGTTAGCCATGATTATCTCCTGTCGCTCACAGCACTTCGGGAGCGAGCGAGACGATCTTCATGAACTTCTCAGAACGAAGTTCACGCGTCACCGGCCCAAAGATACGGGTACCGATCGGCTCCTGCTTGTTGTTAAGCAGAACGGCAGCGTTGCCGTCGAAGCGGATCAGCGAGCCGTCGGCGCGACGCACACCCTTGCGGGTACGCACCACGACTGCGTCATACACTTCACCCTTCTTGACCTTGCCGCGCGGAATCGCATCCTTCACGGTGACCTTGATGATGTCGCCGATACCGGCGTAACGGCGCTTGGAACCACCCAGCACCTTGAAGCACATCACCTGCTTGGCACCAGAGTTGTCCGCGACGTCAAGGTAGCTCTGCATCTGGATCATGATTCAGACTCCTTATTCAGCCGCACGCGTGATGACTTCCACCACGCGCCAGTTCTTGGTCTTGGACATCGGAGCAATCTCGGTCACGCGGACGACATCGCCTTCCTTGCAGGCGTTGTCGGCATCGTGGGCGTGCAGCTTCGTCGAACGCTTGATGTACTTGCCGTACAGCGCGTGCTTGACCTGACGCTCAACCAGGACGGTAACCGTCTTGTCCATCTTGTTGCTGACGACACGGCCTTCGACCGTGCGCAGCGCCTTGTTTTCAGTATTGTCGCTCATAGCGGCCATCCTTACTTCGTGCTGCCGAGCAGAGTCTTGACGCGAGCAATCTCGCGACGGACCCGGCGGATGTCGTGTGTCTTCGGCAGCTGGCCGGTGACCTGCTGCATACGGACAGAGAACTGTTCCTTACGCAGGTCGATCAGGTGGGCCTTGAGTTCGTCAGCCGACTTTTCACGGAGAGTTTTGAGTTCCATCAGCGCACCGTCCGGGTCACGAAAGTGGTGGTGACCGAGAGCTTGGCGGCGGCCAGGCGGAACGCCTCGCGTGCCACTTCTTCGGTAACACCCTCGATTTCATAGATCATGCGGCCAGGCTGGATCTGGGCCACCCAGTATTCCACGTTGCCCTTACCCGAACCCATTCGAACTTCGATGGGCTTCTTGGTGATGGGCTTGTCGGGGAACACTCGGATCCACATCTTGCCGCCGCGCTTCACGTAGCGGCTGATCGAGCGGCGAGCCGCTTCGATCTGACGCGCGGTCAGCTGACCGTGGGCGGTTGCTTTCAGACCGTACTCGCCGAAGCTGACAGCGTTGGCGCTCCAGCTCAGGCCCTCGTTACGGCCCTTGTGCACCTTGCGGTACTTGGTTCGCTTGGGTTGCAACATTGTCGTTACCTCGCTTCACGAGCCGGGCGCTGACGGTCACCGCGGTCGCCGCGATCATGACGATCGTTGCGCGACGGGGTGTCGTCCTGCTTTTCCTGGCCAACCTGGGAGAAATCGAAGACCTCGCCCTTGTAGATCCAGACCTTGATGCCGATGATGCCGTAGGTCGTCTTGGCTTCAGCGAAGCCATAGTCGATGTCGGCACGCAGCGTGTGCAGCGGCACGCGGCCTTCGCGGTACCACTCCGAACGGGCGATTTCTGCACCGTTGAGGCGGCCACCGACGTTGACCTTGATGCCCAGGGCACCCAGGCGCATCGCATTGCCGACCGAGCGCTTCATTGCACGGCGGAACATGATGCGACGCTCCAGCTGCTGCGCGATCGATTCGGCAACCAGCTGTGCGTCCAGCTCGGGCTTGCGCACTTCGGTGACGTTGATGTGCGCCGGGACGCCCATCATCTCGCTCACTTCCTTGCGCAGCTTCTCGATGTCCTCACCGCGCTTGCCGATCACCACGCCCGGACGGGCGGTGTGGATCGTCACGCGAGCGGTCTTTGCCGGACGCTCGATCAGGATCTTGCTGATGCCGGCCTGCGCAAGCTTCTTGCGCAGCATTTCCCGCACCTTCAGGTCGGCTGCCAGATAACCAGCGAACTCGGCCTTGTTGGCGTACCACTTGGAGTTCCAGTCCTTGGAAATACCGAGACGGATACCAATCGGATGAACTTTATGACCCATGGTCTTTTCCTTATCCGCTTACTTGGCGGCGCCCACAACCACAGTGATGTGGCTGGTGCGCTTGAGGATGCGGGTACCGCGGCCTTTCGCCCGCGCCATGAAACGCTTCAGGGTCGGACCTTCATCTACCATGATGGTCTGGACCTTCAGCTCGTCGACGTCGGCGCCCTGGTTGTTCTCGGCATTTGCAATAGCCGACTCCACCACCTTCTTGATCAGGTGGGCAGCCTTCTTGTCCGAGAACTTCAGCAGGTTGACGGCACGCTCGGCCGGCAGACCGCGCACCTGGTCAGCGACCAGACGTGCCTTCTGCGGGGAGATGCGCGCGGTGCGCAGGATGGCTTTCGCTTCCATTGTCATCTCTCCTTACTTGCCCGACTTCTTGTCACCACCGTGACCCTTGAAGGTCCGGGTGATGGCAAATTCGCCGAGCTTGTGGCCGACCATGTTCTCGTTGACGAGAACCGGGATGTGGTTCTTGCCGTTATGCACGGCAATGGTGACGCCTACCATGTCAGGCAGGATCATCGAACGACGCGACCAGGTCTTGATCGGACGCTTGCTACCCGCAGCGGCAGCCACCTTAGCAACCAGGTGGTGATCGACAAACGGGCCCTTCTTGAGTGAACGTGCCATGGTCGATTAGCCCCTACGATCGCGGACGATGAACTGCTGAGTGCGCTTGTTATGGCGCGTCTTGTAACCCTTGGTCGGAACACCCCACGGGGTGACCGGGTGCGGGTTACCCTGGCCGGCCTTCGCCTCACCACCACCGTGCGGGTGGTCAACCGGGTTCATGGCAGCACCACGAACGGTCGGGCGGACACCGCGCCAGCGCTTGGCACCGGCCTTGCCCAGCTTTTCCAAGCTGTGCTCGTCGTTGCCGACTTCGCCGATGGTTGCGCAGCACTCGACCGGAACCTTACGCATTTCACCCGAGCGCAGGCGCAGGGTGGCGTAGATGCCTTCACGAGCAACCAGCTGCACGGCAGCACCCGCAGCGCGAGCGATCTGAGCGCCCTTGCCCGGCTTCAGCTCGATGCAGTGGATGGTGGTACCGACCGGGATGTTGCGCAGCGGCAGCGTGTTGCCCGCCTTGATCGGGGCGTCCGAACCAGCGATCACCTGATCACCAGCCTTCAGACCCTTCGGGGCGATGATATAGCGACGCTCGCCGTCGACGTAGCACAGCAGGGCGATGTGGGCGGTGCGGTTCGGATCGTATTCGATGCGTTCCACGCGCGCCGGGATGCCCAGCTTGTTGCGCTTGAAGTCAATCAGGCGGTAGTGCTGCTTGGCGCCACCACCGACGTGACGCACGGTGATGCGGCCATGGTGGTTACGACCACCCGAGCGGCTCTGCGACTCGACCAGCGCGGCGTGCGGAGCACCCTTGTGCAGGTCGGGAGTGACCACGCGCACGGCCGAACGACGGCCGGGGGAGGTGGGCTTGAATTTCATCAATGGCATGGGATGTACCTCAGGCCTTGGCCGTTACATCGATCGACTGGCCGTCGGCCAGGCGAACGTACGCCTTGCGCCAATCGCCGCGGCGGCCAGCACGGTTACGGAAGGACTTGTTCTTGCCCTTGACGTTGACCACGTTGACTGCTTCGACCTTGACGTCGAACAGCTGCTCAACCGCGGCCTTTACATCGGCTTTGGTGGCTTCGTTCGAGATTTCAAAGACATACTGGTTGGAGAGTTCCTGCAGGCGCGCGGTCTTTTCGGAGACACGCGGGGCACGCAGCACGCTGAAGATTTTTTCGTTGCTGTTCATGCCAGCCACTCCTCGACCTTCTTGACCGCGTCAGCGGTGATGACGACCGTGTCGGCACCGACCAGCGACACCGGATCCAGGCCCTGGACGTCACGCACCTGCACGTACGGCAGATTGCGGGCGGACAGGTACAGGTGCTCGGAGGCTTCTTCAGTGACGATCAGCGGGCGCTTGCCCACTTCCAGGCCGGCCAGCTTGGCGATCAGACCCTTCGTGTTGGTCGCTTCGACATCGAAGGACTCCACGATGGTCAGACGGCCCTGACGGTTCAGCTCGGACAGGATCGCGCACATGGCGGCACGGTACTGCTTACGATTGACCTTCTGCTCGAAGCTGCGCGGCTTTGCCGCGAAGGTGACACCGCCGCCGACGAAGATCGGAGCCGTCAGTGCGCCATGACGCGCGCCGCCGCCCTTCTGCTTCTTCGACTTCTTGGTGGTACCTGCCACTTCGGAGCGAGTCTTCTGCGCCTTGGTGCCGGCGCGACCGGCGTTGCGGTAAGCAACGACGACCTGGTGAACCAGATCTTCGCTGAAATCGCGACCGAACACGGCGTCGGAGACCGAGACCTTGTTGTTGCTACCCGTGATAACGAGTTCCATCGTCATCTCTCCTTATGCCTTGCTCGCCGGACGGACGATCACGTCGCCACCCGCCGCGCCCGGAACGGCGCCGCGAACCGCGATCAGACCGCGTTCGACGTCGACCTTGACAACTTCCAGATTCTGGGTGCTCTGCTGCACCGAACCCATGTGACCGGACATCTTCTTGCCCGGGAACACGCGACCGGGCGTCTGGCGCTGACCCAGCGAACCCGGCGCGCGATGCGACAGCGAGTTGCCGTGGGTAGCGTCACCCATACGGAAGTTGTAGCGCTTGATGGTGCCCTGGAAGCCCTTACCCTTGGTGACACCCTGGACGTCGACGATCTGGCCGACTTCAAAGATGTCCGCCTTGACTTCGCCACCGACGGCGAAATCGCCGAGCTGGGCGTCTTCAACGCGGAATTCCCACAGGCCACGACCCGCTTCCACCTTCGCCTTGGCGAAATGGCCGGCTTCCGGCTTGTTGACCAGAGCAGCGCGACGGGCGCCGACGGTCACCTGCACGGCGCTGTAGCCGTCGGATTCGACGGTCTTGATCTGCGCGATGCGGTTCGGGGTTGCTTCGATCAGGGTCACCGGGATGGAACGGCCATCTTCGGTGAACACGCGGCTCATGCCAGCCTTGCGGCCCACGAAGCCCAACGAATATTTCTTCGTCATGGTCGTAGTCCTCAGGTCAGCTTGATCTGAACGTCGACGCCGGCAGCCAGTTCGAGCTTCATCAGCGCGTCCACGGTCTTGTCATTCGGGTCAACGATATCGAGCACGCGCTTGTGCGTGCGGGTCTCGTACTGGTCACGCGCGTCCTTGTCGACGTGCGGGGAGACGAGGATGGTGTAACGCTCGATCTTGGTCGGCAGCGGGATCGGGCCACGCACTTGCGCGCCGGTCCGCTTGGCCGTCTCAACGATCTCGCTGGCCGAACGGTCGATCAGACGATGATCGAACGCTTTCAGCCGGATCCGGATCTTTTGGTCCGCCATGGCGGTAGGTTCCTTCGTTAAAAGAGCGACAGACAAAGCCTCTGGGTTGCTTTGCCCCATGAAATCCCTGAATGCAGACGGCCCGCACTCCCGCAGGCCGACAAGGTCAATCCGTAGACCCCAAAAACGTAGGCAGACCCGTTACCCAGGCCTGCCCAGACGGAGAAGCATAATGGCACGCAAGGCAGCTGTCAACAGTCTCCTGTTGACGCCGCCTGAATGGCATTGACCCTTCCTGGTCCGGGGAACACAAGGTACATCCTGTACCTACTTTCCCGTTTTGATACGCCCCGATGCCCTACCCAGGCAACATCGGGGCGCAGAGTCTAGCAGATTACTCGAGGATGGTGGCAACCACGCCAGCACCGACGGTACGGCCGCCTTCGCGGATCGCGAAGCGCAGGCCGGCGTCCATGGCGACCGGGTTGATCAGGGTGACAACCATCTTGATGTTGTCGCCCGGCATCACCATCTCGACACCTTCCGGCAGCTCGACCGCACCGGTGATATCGGTGGTACGGAAGTAGAACTGCGGACGGTAGCCCTTGAAGAACGGGGTGTGACGGCCGCCCTCGTCCTTCGACAGCACGTACACTTCGGCGTCGAACTTGGTGTGCGGCTTGATCGAACCCGGCTTGGCCAGGACCTGGCCACGCTCGACGTCGTCACGCTTGGTGCCGCGCAGCAGCAGACCGGCGTTGTCGCCTGCCTGACCCTGGTCGAGCAGCTTGCGGAACATTTCCACGCCGGTCACGGTGGTCTTCTGCACCGGACGGATGCCGACGATTTCGATTTCTTCGCCGACCTTGATCACGCCGCGCTCGATACGACCGGTCACCACGGTGCCGCGGCCCGAGATCGAGAACACGTCTTCGACCGGCATCAGGAATGCCTTGTCGACGTCACGCTCCGGGGTCGGGATCCAGGTGTCCAGCGCCTCGACCAGCTTGATGACAGCCGGCACGCCGATGTCGCTCTGGTCGCCTTCCAGCGCCAGGCGGGCCGAACCCGAGATGATCGGGGTGTCGTCGCCCGGGAAGTCGTACTTGCTCAGCAGCTCACGGACTTCCATTTCGACCAGTTCCAGCAGCTCGGCATCGTCAACCATGTCGGCCTTGTTCAGGAACACGACGATGTACGGCACGCCGACCTGACGCGACAGCAGGATGTGCTCGCGGGTCTGCGGCATCGGGCCATCAGCGGCCGAGCACACCAGGATCGCGCCGTCCATCTGGGCAGCACCGGTGATCATGTTCTTGACGTAGTCAGCATGGCCCGGGCAATCGACGTGAGCGTAGTGACGAACGGTGGATTCGTATTCGACGTGCGCGGTCGAGATCGTGATGCCACGCGCCTTTTCTTCCGGCGCGGCGTCGATCGCGGAGTAATCCTTGAACTCGCCACCGAAGCGCTCTGCACCGATCTTGGTCAGTGCAGCGGTCAGCGTGGTCTTGCCGTGATCGACGTGACCGATGGTGCCGACGTTGACGTGCGGCTTGGTGCGCTCGAACTTACCCTTTGCCATTTCGTTCTACCTTTTAGTTCGTAAGTGGTTTGGAGGACCTGAGCGTTACGCTCAGGCCTTCTTCATGACTTCGTCGGCGATGTTGTTCGGCGCCGGCTCGTAGTGGTCGAATTCCATCGTGAAGGTGGCGCGGCCCTGGGTCTGCGAACGCAGCGAGGTCGCGTAGCCAAACATTTCGCCCAGCGGGATCATCGCGTTGATGATGCTGGCCGAACCGTCACCGGTGGTATCAGAACCCTGCAGAACGCCGCGACGACGGCTGACGTCGCCCATCACGTCACCCTGGTAATCCTCCGGGGTCACGATCTCGACCTTCATGATTGGCTCCAGCAGGACCGGCTTGGCCTTGCGGAAGCCTTCCTTGAAGGCCATCGAGGAAGCGAGCTTGAACGCCATTTCCGAGGAGTCGACGTCGTGGTACGAGCCGAACACCAGCTTCACCTTGACGTCCACGACCGGGAAGCCAGCCAGCGGACCGCTGGTGATGGTTTCGCGCAGGCCCTTTTCGATCGACGGAATGAATTCCTTCGGAATCACGCCACCGGTGATGTCGTTGATGAACAGGAAGTCATCCTTGATGCCCGGGGCGATCTTCGGATCCGCACGATCGGCATCGGTGATCGGCGACAGCTCGATCACGACGTGACCGTACTGACCCTTACCACCGGACTGCTTGGCGTGCTTGTAGTCCGACTTCACGTCGGCCAGGGTGATCGTTTCGCGGTAAGCCACCTGCGGCTTGCCCACGTTGGCTTCAACGTTGAACTCGCGCTTCATGCGGTCAACGATGATGTCCAGGTGCAGCTCACCCATGCCCGAGATGATGGTCTGGCCGGATTCTTCGTCGGTCTTGACGCGGAACGACGGATCTTCCTGCGCCAGACGGCCCAGTGCCAGACCCATCTTTTCCTGGTCGGACTTGGTCTTCGGCTCGACGGCCATCGAGATGACCGGCTCCGGGAACACCATGCGCTCGAGGATGATCGGCTGATCCATGGAGCACAGGGTGTCACCAGTGGTGGTGTCCTTCAGGCCCACGGCGGCAGCGATATCGCCCGCCAGCACTTCCTTGATTTCTTCGCGGTTGTTGGAGTGCATCTGCAGGATGCGGCCGATGCGCTCCTTCTTGCCCTTCACCGAGTTCAGCAGCTGGTCGCCAGCATTCAACGTGCCCGAGTAGACACGGAAGAAGGTCAGCGCGCCGACGAACGGATCGGTGATGATCTTGAAGGCCAGGGCCGAGAAGGGAGCCTTGTCGTCGGACTTGCGGCTCATTTCCACGGTTTCGTCGTCAACGTCGGTACCGGTCACGTCCGGCACGTCGATCGGCGACGGCAGCAGCTGGATCACGCCGTCCAGCATGGCCTGCACGCCCTTGTTCTTGAACGCCGAGCCGCAGTACATCGGCACGATGTCAGTGGCCAGGGTGCGCACGCGCAGGGCTTCGATGATCTCGGCCTCGGTCAGCTCATCGCCGCCCAGGTACTTGTCCATCAGCTCTTCGCTGGCTTCGGCAGCCGCTTCGATCATGAAGGTACGGGCTTCGGTCGCTTCGGCGAGCAGGTCGGCCGGCACATCGCTGTACTCGAACTTCATGCCCTGCGAGGCTTCATCCCAATGGATGGCCTTCATCTTCAGCAGATCGACGACGCCCTTGAAGCCTTCCTCAGCGCCGATCGGCAGCTGCATCGGGACGGCCTTGGCACCCAGCTTCGCCTTCAGCTGGCCGACAACCTTGGTGAAGTTGGCGCCGGTGCGGTCCATCTTGTTGACGAACGCGATGCGCGGCACCTTGTAACGGTTGGCCTGGCGCCACACGGTTTCCGACTGCGGCTGCACGCCACCGACGGCACACAGCACGAACACCGCACCGTCGAGCACGCGCAGCGAGCGCTCCACTTCGATGGTGAAGTCGACGTGCCCGGGGGTGTCGATGATGTTGAAGCGGTGCTCCGGCAGGGACTTGTCCATGCCCTTCCAGAACGCGGTGGTCGCAGCGGACTGGATCGTGATGCCACGCTCCTGCTCCTGCTCCATCCAGTCCATGGTGGCGGCGCCATCATGCACTTCACCGATCTTGTGGCTCTTGCCGGTGTAGAACAGGATGCGCTCGGACGTGGTGGTCTTGCCGGCATCGATGTGAGCCATGATGCCGAAGTTGCGGTAACGCTCGATGGGAGTGGAACGGGCCACGGGGAGCCTCTCAGATTTCTTGGATTTCGGATGGCCGAACGCCGCCTTTCGGCGGCCTTCGGATTGGCGCAGCCCTTCTGGGGCCGCGAGGCAGCACCGAGATGGTGCTGCCCTGCCTGTTTTACAAGGCCGTCAAACTCACCAGCGGTAGTGGGCGAATGCCTTGTTGGCTTCGGCCATGCGGTGGGTTTCTTCGCGCTTCTTGATGGCGCCGCCACGGTTTTCCGAGGCATCGATCAGTTCAGCAGCCAGCTTCTTCGGCATGGTGTTCTCACCACGCTTGCGCGCGGAGTCGATCAGCCAACGCATGGCCAGGGCCATCTTGCGCGATGCACGCACTTCGACCGGCACCTGGTAGGTGGCGCCGCCGACGCGACGCGACTTGACTTCGACCGACGGAGCCACGTTTTCCAGAGCCTTCTGAACCAGCTCGACGGAATTCGGGTTCTTCTCACCGATCACGTCCATGGCGCCATAGACGATCTTTTCAGCGACCGACTTCTTGCCGCTCAGCATCACCATGTTGATGAAACGGGCGATGGTTTCGCTTCCGTGCTTCGGATCCGGCAGGACTGCGCGCTGCGGCGTATTACCTTTACGAGACATGTGTACTTTTCCTTAGCTCTTCGGACGCTTGGCGCCGTACTTGGAACGGCCCTGGCGACGCTTGGCAACGCCCGAGGCGTCCAGCGAACCACGAACGGTGTGGTAACGCACACCCGGCAGATCCTTGACGCGACCGCCACGGATCAGGACCACGGAGTGCTCCTGCAGGTTGTGGCCTTCACCGCCGATGTAGGAAATCACTTCTTCCTGGTTGGTCAGGCGAACCTTGGCAACCTTGCGAAGCGCGGAGTTCGGCTTCTTCGGAGTAGTGGTGTACACGCGCGTGCAGACGCCACGGCGCTGGGGGCACTTTTCGAGAGCCGGCGAGGCGCTCTTATAAGTGGTTGCCTGCCGCGGCTTGCGGACAAGCTGATTGATCGTCGCCATCAGTATGTTCTTCTGAGAGAGGCCGAAAAAACCGGCCATGAATGCGGATATGTGCGAGCAGGCGAAAAACCGGCCTGCTGAGACAGACGATTGTAGCAACTTGACGAAAACGCGGTCAAATGCGCACGCGCCAAGCCAGCCCTGATCCTGGGCCGTTACAGGGGAGCCTTCTCCATGCCCCCCGTTCAGGTTGTCGTCCGACCCATTGCTGGGCCGGGCGGCATCCTACCTCATCGAGGGCGAACAGGCCAGCGGCCCGTGCCTCGATCGCAGAAGCCAGCGAACCCGCTGGCCCCTGCCCGACCAGGTCCGGCCTGCGGCCGGACCCGTCGATCACTCGTCGGCCTGCTCGGCCTCGGTCGACTCCACCACCACTTCCGGTGCCGCAACGGCGGCGACCGGGGTGCCCGCCAGCGTCTGCATTTCCGAGTCGGTCAGACCCGAAGCGCCACGACGACGGTTGCTGTGGTACGACAGACCGGTACCGGCCGGGATCAGGCGGCCGACGATCACGTTTTCCTTCAGGCCACGCAGGTTGTCCTTGGTGCCGCGGACGGCAGCCTCGGTCAGCACGCGGGTGGTCTCCTGGAACGACGCCGCCGAGATGAACGACTCGGTTGCCAGCGAAGCCTTGGTGATGCCCAGCAGGACCGGATCGAAGCGGGCGATCAGCTCGTTGCGTGCCACCAGGCGCGCATTTTCCTCGATCACGCGCTGGCGTTCGACCTGCTCACCGTTCAGGAACTTGCTGCTGCCCTGATCGGTGATCTCGACCTTGCGCAGCATCTGGCGGGTGATCACCTCGATGTGCTTGTCGTTGATCTTCACGCCCTGCAGGCGGTACACGTCCTGGATTTCCTTGACCAGGTAGGCGGCCAGCGGCTCGACACCCAGCAGACGCAGGATGTCCTGCGGGCTCGGCTCGCCGTCGACGATGGTTTCGCCCTTGGTCACGTGCTCGCCTTCGAAGACGATCACCTGGCGGTACTTCGGGATCAGCTCTTCGTGTTCCGAACCATCGGTGTCCTTGATGATCAGGCGCTGCTTGCCCTTGGTGTCCTTGCCGAAGCTGATGATGCCCGAACGCTCGGCCAGCACCGCCGGATCCTTCGGCTTGCGCGCTTCGAACAGATCGGCAACGCGCGGCAGACCACCGGTGATGTCACGGGTCTTGGACGCTTCCTGCGGGATCTTGGCGACGACGTCGCCCACGCCGACAGCGGCGCCATCCTGCAGGTTGACGATCGAACGCGGCGGCAGCAGGTACTGCGCCGGCAGATCGGTACCCGGAATCGTCAGGTCGTTGCCCTTGGCATCGACGATGCGGACGATCGGGCGCAGATCCTTGGCCTGGGCGCCGCGGCGCTTCGGGTCGGTGATCTCGCGCGACGCCAGGCCGGTCAGCTCATCGGTCTTCTCGATGACGGTGACGCCGTCGATGAAGTCGATGAAGCGGATGAAGCCGGCCACTTCCGAAACGATCGGGTGGTTATGCGGATCCCAGTTGGCCACGGTCTGGCCAGCCTTCACTGCATCGCCGTCCTTGGAGGCAATCATCGAGCCGTACGGCAGCTTGTAGCGCTCACGCTCACGGCCGTGTGCGTCGAGCACCGAGATTTCGCCCGAGCGCGACACTGCCACCAGCGAGCCATTGGCATGCTCGACCGACTTGAGGTTGCTGAACTTGACCGAGCCGGTGGTCTTGACGGTGATGTTGTCGACCGCAGCCGCACGCGACGCCGCACCACCGATGTGGAACGTACGCATGGTCAGCTGGGTACCCGGCTCACCGATGGACTGTGCGGCGATGACGCCGACCGCTTCACCGATGTTGACGATGTGGCCACGGGCCAGATCGCGACCGTAGCAGCGACCGCAGACGCCGAAGGCCGATTCGCAGGAGATCGTCGAACGGACCTTGATGGTCTGCACGCCGGCATCTTCCAGCTTGGCCACCCAGGCTTCGTCGAGCAGGGTGTTGCGGGTGACGATGGGATCTTCGTCGTTGCCCGGCAGGAACACGTCCTCGGCAACCACGCGACCCAGCACACGATCCTTCAACGGCTCGACCACGTCGCCGCCTTCAACGATCGGAGTCATGATCAGGCCTTCGGTGGTACCGCAATCCACCTCGGTGATCACCACGTCCTGCGCCACGTCGACCAGACGACGGGTCAGGTAACCCGAGTTCGCGGTCTTCAGTGCGGTATCGGCCAGACCCTTACGGGCACCGTGGGTGGAGTTGAAGTACTCCTGCACGTTCAGGCCTTCGCGGAAGTTCGCCTTGATGGGCGTCTCGATGATCGAGCCATCGGGACGTGCCATCAGGCCGCGCATACCGGCCAGCTGACGGATCTGCGCCTGGCTACCACGGGCACCAGAGTCGGCCATGATGTACAGCGAGTTCATCGACTTCTGGTCGATGGTCTCGCCCTTGGCATTGATGACCTTCTCGGTACCGATGGTGTCCATCATCGCCTTGGCGATGCGTTCATTGGTACGCGACCAGATGTCGACCACCTTGTTGTAGCGCTCGCCGGCGGTGACCAGGCCCGACTGGTACTGCTCCTGGATTTCCAGCACTTCGGCTTCCGCCTCGGTGAGGATGCCCTTCTTCTCATCCGGGATCAGCATGTCATCGATGCCGATGGAGACGCCGGCGCGGGTCGCGTAGGCGAAGCCGGTGTACATCAGCTTGTCGGCGAACACGACCGTGTCCTTCAGACCCAGCTGGCGGTAGCTGGAGTTGATCAGGCGGCTGATGTTCTTCTTGGTCAGTTCGGTGTTGGCCAGCGCGAACGGCAGGCCTTCCGGCAGGATTTCAGCCAGCAGGGCGCGACCGATCGTGGTGTCCACGATCGAGGTCTTGTTCTGCTTGTTGCCTTCCTCGTCGGTCACCACCTCGGTGATGCGGACCTTGACGCGCGCGTGCAGTTCCACCACGCGGTTGTCGTAGGCACGCTTGACTTCGGCGATGTTGGCGAAGGCCATGCCCTCGCCCTTCTTGTTTTCCAGCGAGCGGGTCATGTAGTACAGACCCAGCACGACGTCCTGCGACGGCACGATGATCGGCTCGCCGTTGGCCGGCGACAGGATGTTGTTGGTCGACATCATCAGCGCACGCGCTTCCAGCTGGGCTTCCAGCGAGAGCGGCACGTGGACGGCCATCTGGTCACCGTCGAAGTCGGCGTTGAACGCGGTGCAGACCAGCGGGTGCAGCTGGATGGCCTTGCCTTCGATCAGCACCGGCTCGAACGCCTGGATGCCCAGGCGGTGCAGGGTCGGCGCACGGTTCAGCATCACCGGATGCTCGCGGATGACCTCTTCCAGGATGTCCCAGACTTCGGCTTCTTCGCGCTCGACCAGCTTCTTGGCGGCCTTGATGGTGGTGGCCAGGCCACGACGCTGCAGCTTGGCGAACACGAACGGCTTGAACAGTTCGAGTGCCATCTTCTTCGGCAGGCCGCACTGGTGCAGGCGCAGGTACGGACCGACCACGATGACCGAACGGCCCGAGTAGTCGACGCGCTTGCCGAGCAGGTTCTGACGGAAGCGACCCTGCTTGCCCTTGATCATGTCGGCCAGCGACTTCAGCGGGCGCTTGTTGGTGCCGGTGATGGCACGGCCGCGACGGCCGTTGTCCAGCAGCGCATCGACCGATTCCTGCAGCATGCGCTTTTCATTGCGCACGATGATGTCCGGCGCGCTCAGTTCGAGCAGGCGGCGCAGGCGGTTGTTGCGGTTGATGACGCGGCGGTACAGGTCGTTCAGGTCGGAGGTCGCAAAGCGGCCGCCATCCAGCGGGACCAGCGGACGCAGGTCCGGCGGCAGCACCGGCAGCACGGTCATGACCATCCATTCCGGACGGTTGCCCGATTCCAGGAAGGCTTCGATCAGCTTGATGCGCTTGGTGAGGCGCTTGAGCTTGGTTTCCGAGCCGGTGCTGGCGATCTCTTCGCGCAGACGGGTCATTTCCGACTGCAGGTCGATGGTGCGCAGCAGCTCGTACACGGCCTCGGCGCCCATGGCGGCGTCGAAGTCGTCACCGTGCTCCTGGCGGGCCTGCAGGTACTGTTCTTCGGTCAGCAGCTGGCGGCGCTCCAGGGCGGTCAGGCCCGGCTCGGTCACCACGTAGGCTTCGAAGTACAGCACGCGCTCGATGTCGCGCAGGGTCATGTCCAGCATCAGGCCGATGCGCGACGGCAGCGACTTCAGGAACCAGATGTGCGCGACCGGCGATGCCAGGTCGATGTGGCCCATGCGCTCGCGACGCACCTTGGCCAGGGTCACTTCGGTGCCGCACTTCTCGCACACGACACCACGGTGCTTCATGCGCTTGTACTTGCCGCACAGGCACTCGTAGTCCTTCACCGGGCCGAAGATGGCGGCGCAGAACAGGCCGTCACGTTCCGGCTTGAAGGTACGGTAGTTGATGGTTTCCGGCTTCTTCACTTCGCCGAAGGACCACGAACGGATCAGGTCCGGCGAGGCCAGCGCGATCTTGATCGCGTCGAAGTCCAGCGTCTGGCGCTGCTGGTTGAAGAGGTTGAGCAGGTCTTTCATGGTGTTCTCCAGAAGGAGGAATGCTGTGTCGATGGGCTTTCAGTTGACTGCCAGCGGCGCGGTGGCATTGACCGCAGCGCCGGCATGGATCAGTTGTCTTCCAGTTCCATGTTGATGGCCAGCGAGCGGATTTCCTTCACAAGGACGTTGAAGGATTCCGGCATACCCGCGACCATCTCGTGCTCACCGTCGACGATGTTCTTGTACATCTGGTTGCGGCCCTGCACGTCATCGGACTTCACCGTCAGCATTTCCTGCAGGGTGTAGGCCGCGCCGTAGGCTTCCAGCGCCCAGACTTCCATTTCACCGAAGCGCTGGCCGCCGAACTGCGCCTTGCCGCCCAGCGGCTGCTGGGTGACGAGCGAGTACGGACCAGTCGAACGGGCGTGCATCTTGTCGTCGACCAGGTGGTTCAGCTTCAGGTAGTGCATGTAGCCAACGGTGGTGTGGCGATCGAACGCTTCACCGGTGCGGCCGTCGTACAGCTGGGTCTGGCCACTGCTCGGCAGGTCGGCCAGTTCCAGCATGCGCTTGATTTCCGCTTCGGTGGCGCCGTCGAACACCGGGGTGGCCATCGGCACGCCGTCGAACAGGTTGCGGGCCAGGCGCAGCAGTTCCTCGTCGCTGAACTGCGACAGGTCGACACGGTTGGCCACGTTGGTATCGTCGTGGTTGTAGATGTCGTCCAGGAACTTGCGCAGGTCGGCAACCGCGGCCTGGGCTTCCAGCATCGCCTGGATCTTGCGACCCAGGCCCTTGGCTGCCCAGCCCAGGTGCACTTCCAGGATCTGGCCGATGTTCATACGCGACGGCACGCCCAGCGGGTTCAGCACGATGTCCACGGTTTCGCCCGAGGCCATGTACGGCATGTCCTCGACCGGCACCACGTTGGACACCACACCCTTGTTGCCGTGGCGGCCTGCCATCTTGTCGCCCGGCTGGATGCGGCGCTTCACGGCCAGGAACACCTTGACCATCTTCAGCACGCCCGGGGCGAGGTCGTCGCCAGCGGTGATCTTGCCGCGCTTGTCGGCGAAACGACGCTCGAATTCCTTCTCGTGCGCCTGGATCTGCTTCTGGGCGCGTTCGATGGCTTCGGCAGCGTCCTCGTCCTTCATGCGCAGCACGAACCAGTCAGCCTTCTTCAGGCCGTCCAGGTAGGCGTCGGTGATGGTGTCGCCCTTCTTCAGGTTGGCACCACCATTGACCACCTTGCCCACGATCTGCGAACGCAGACGCATGTAGATGGCCGCTTCCAGGATGCGGAACTGATCGTCGAAGTCCTTCTTGACGCGCTTGATTTCAGACTCTTCGATCTGACGGGCGCGCTTGTCCTTCTCGATGCCGTCGCGGGTGAAGACCTGCACGTCGATGACGGTGCCGTCCATGCCCGGCGGCACGCGCAGCGAGCTGTCCTTCACGTCCGAAGCCTTCTCGCCGAAGATCGCGCGCAGCAGCTTCTCTTCCGGAGTCAGCTGGCTTTCGCCCTTCGGGGTGACCTTGCCGACCATGATGTCGCCGGCGCGGACTTCGGCACCGATGTACACCACGCCGCTCTCGTCAAGGCGGTTCAGCGCCTGCTCGGAGACGTTCGGGATGTCAGCGGAGATTTCCTCCGGCCCCAGCTTGGTGTCACGTGCGACGCAGGTCAGCTCTTCGATGTGGATCGTGGTGTAACGATCCTCTTCCACCACGCGCTCGGAGAGCAGGATGGAGTCTTCGAAGTTGTAGCCGTTCCACGGCATGAACGCGATCAGCATGTTCTGGCCCAGGGCCAGTTCGCCGATGTCGGTGGACGGACCATCAGCCAGCACGTCGCCACGCGCCACCACGTTGCCCACTTCCACCAGCGGACGCTGGTTGATGCAGGTGTTCTGGTTGGAGCGGGTGTACTTGATCAGGTTGTAGATGTCGACGCCGGCGTCGGTCGCGTCGGTGATCTCGGCCTCGTTGACCTTGACCACGATGCGGGCGGCATCGATCTGCACGATCTCGCCACCACGACGGGCGTTCACGGTCACACCCGAGTCACGCGCCACGGCGCGTTCGATACCGGTACCCACCAGCGGCTTCTGTGCACGCAGGGTCGGCACGGCCTGGCGCTGCATGTTCGCGCCCATCAGTGCGCGGTTTGCGTCATCGTGCTCCAGGAACGGAACCAGCGCAGCCGCGATCGACACGGTCTGCATCGGCGAGACGTCCATGAAGTGGACTTCCGCCGGCGGCTTCAGCAGCGATTCGCCCTGGTAACGGCAGGGAACGAACTGCTCGGTCAGCACGCTGTTGGCATCGGTCAGGGCGTTGGCCTGGGCGATGACGTACTCGTTTTCTTCGATGGCCGACAGGAACTCGACTTCGTCGAAGACCTTGCCGTCCACGACCTTGCGGTACGGGGTCTCGAGGAAACCGTACTGGTTGGTGCGGGCGTACACGGCCAGCGAGTTGATCAGGCCGATGTTCGGGCCTTCCGGCGTTTCGATGGTGCAGACGCGGCCGTAATGGGTCGGGTGCACGTCGCGCACTTCGAAGCCGGCGCGCTCACGGGTCAGGCCGCCCGGGCCCAGGGCCGAGACGCGACGCTTGTGGGTCACTTCCGACAGCGGGTTGTTCTGATCCATGAACTGCGACAGCTGCGAGGAGCCGAAGAATTCCTTGATCGCCGCAGCCACCGGCTTGGCGTTGATCAGTTCCTGCGGGGTCAGGCCTTCCGACTCTGCCATCGACAGGCGTTCCTTGACCGCGCGCTCGACGCGGACCAGGCCGACGCGGAACACGTTCTCGGCCATTTCACCGACCGAACGCACGCGACGGTTGCCCAGGTGATCGATGTCATCGACCACGCCACGACCATTGCGGATCTCGGTCAGGACCTTGATCACGTCCAGGATGTCGGAGCTGTCGCCGTGGGCGGCGACCAGGCGCTTGGACTCTTCGTCGTTGCGCTCACCGTAGTACTTGCGGTCGTACAGCACCGCTTCACCGGTGGTTTCCTTGCGGCCCACGCGACGGTTGAACTTCATGCGGCCGACCGCGGACAGGTCGTAGCGCTCGAAGGTGAAGAACAGGTTGTGGAACAGGTTCTGCGCGGCATCCTTGGTCGGCGGCTCGCCCGGACGCATCATGCGGTAGATCTCGACCAGGGCTTCCAGCTGGGTCTTGGTCGGATCGATGCGCAGGGTGTTGGACAGGTACGGGCCACGATCCAGGTCGTTCACCCACAGGGTGCCCACTGCATCGACGCCGGCCTTGCGGAAGTTCTGCAGCTGCTCGTCGCTGATTTCGTCGTTGGCCTGGGCCAGCAGTTCGCCGGTCGAGGCATCGACCACGTCGTGCGACAGGATGCGGCCGACGATGTAGTCGTCCGGCACGGCCAGGGCGGCAATGCCCGAGGCTTCCAGCTGCTTGATGTGGCGCGCGGTGATGCGCTTGCCGGCTTCCACGATGACCTTGTCGCCGTCGGCGAGGTCGAAGCCCAGGGTTTCGCCACGCAGGCGCTCGGGCACCAGCTCCAGCTGGACGCCTTCATCCGGGTTGATGTGGAAGGTATTGATCTCGAAGAACTCGGCCAGCATCTCTTCGTTGCTGTAGCCAAGCGCGCGCAGCAGGATCGACACCGGCAGCTTGCGGCGACGGTCGATACGGGTGAACAGCGCGTCCTTCGGATCGAACTCGAAGTCCAGCCAGGAACCGCGGTAAGGAATGATGCGGGCGCTGTACAGCAGCTTGCCCGAGCTGTGGGTCTTGCCACGGTCGTGGTCGAAGAACACGCCCGGCGAGCGGTGCAGCTGCGAGACGATGACGCGCTCGGTGCCGTTGACGATGAAGGTGCCGTTGTCGGTCATCAGCGGGATTTCGCCCAGATAGACCTCCTGCTCCTTCACGTACTTGATGGCCTTGGTCGACGACTCGCGGTCGTAGATCACCAGGCGCACGGTCACGCGCAGCGGCGCGCCGTAGCTCATGCCGCGCTGGCGGCACTCACGCTCGTCGAAGACCGGATCGCCCAGCTTGTAGCCGACGTATTCCAGGGCGGCATTGCCGCTGTAGCTGGCGATCGGGAAGACCGACTTCAGCGCGGCATGCAGGCCGTGGTCCGTGCGCTTGGCCGGATCGACATTTTCCTGCAGGAATTCACGGTAGGAATCCACCTGGATGGCGAGCAGGAACGGCACTTCGAGAATCGAACGCTGCTTGCCGAAATCCTTGCGGATACGCTTTTTTTCGGTGAACGAATAGGACGTCATGAGGTCTTCCACCTTGTTGTGCGAGTCGTGCGCCCACGACCCGAAGGGAACTTGAAATTGTCAGTTGGAAGTCGCTGGTATTGCCGGCACCAGCACGCCTTCTTTTGCTACTTCCAACTGCCAACTCGTCTGCATCCACTCCCCCGCCGCCGCGCGAAGCGCTGGCCGGCCAGGGTTTGACCGCAGCCCGTGTTGGGCTTTTTTCACATACGTCATCCAGGCATGGCCCGGATTTACGACAACCGCATGAAACGACCAAAGGCCGGGGGCTTACGCCCCCAGCCTTGGCTGCATCGCCGGGTATCGATGGCGACGCAAAGGAAGTGCTTACTTGACTTCGACAGTCGCGCCAGCAGCTTCCAGGTCCTTCTTCATCTTCTCGGCTTCGTCCTTCGAAGCGTTGTCCTTCAGGACGCCGCCGGCTTCGGCCAGGTCCTTCGCTTCCTTCAGGCCCAGGCCGGTGATGGCGCGGACGGCCTTGATGACTTCAACCTTCTTGTCGCCAGCGGTCTTCAGGGTGACGACGAATTCGGTCTGCTCTTCGACCGGAGCGGCCGGGCCGGCCGGGCCAGCGATGGCAACCGGAGCAGCGGCGGAGACGCCGAACTTCTCTTCGATGGCCTTGACCAGCTCCATCACTTCCATCAGGGACTTCTCGGCGATGGCGTCGACGATCTGTTCGTTGGTAAGGGACATGATAATTACCTTTGGATGTTTTTCTGGATTGAGGTTCCGTCAGGAACCACGATTAGTCGAAACTCAGGCGGTCTCGGCGGCCGGTTCAGCAGCGTCAGCGGCGACGTCGCCACCATTCTGCTTGTCACCGATTGCCTTGATGGCGCGGGCGAACATCGTGACCGGCTCGGTCAGGACGCGGGCCAGCATTGCCAGAGCCTGGTCACGGGTCGGCAGCGAGGCCAACACGTCGACATGGCTTGCCGGGAACACTTCGCCACCGATGGCGACGACCTTGGCCTGCAGCTTGTCGTTGCCCTTGGCGGCATCCTTGATCAGGCGACCGGCTGCGCCGGGCTCCTCAAGCGAGAACGCATACAGCAGCGGACCAACCAGCTTGTCCTGCGCACATGCGAACTCGGTGCCTTCAACGGCACGCGAAGCCAGGGTGTTCTTGACAACTTTCAAGAAAACGCCGGTTTCACGCGCCTGCTTACGCATCGCGGTCATCTGGGCGACCGTGGTGCCAGCGTATTCGGCTGCGATCAAGGAGTGTGCCTTGCCAGCAATTTCTGCCAGCTCCGCGACTACTTCTTGCTTCTGGGACAGATTGAGAGCCATTGCACTCCTCCAATTGAACTCCGCTTACGGCTCCTGCCGTGTGCGGTCCTGTGCGGCATCCGTCCTGGACGCCGGGAACATCGGAATGATGTTCCGGGGGTGGGCCGTTCCAGACCTGGAGTGCAATCGGGGAAAACCCAGACATGCGTGAACCAGAAAAACTCCAGAAGGGCACCATCTACGCAGGGTGATTCCGGGGAATCGATTAAGCACTCATGGCTGCTTCGGCGGCGACTCCCTGCCAATTCGAGCTTCCGTGCCCGTCGCCGACATGCCATGACCGCACCTGCGGTCTTTGACGGCTACCACCGGCGATGGGTTGCCGGTGATGCCTTCAAATTTCGCGACGACCGGACCCGAAGGACCGGAGGCCGCTTGAAACAATTACTTCAGGCTCAGCGACGACTGGTCGACGGTGACGCCCGGGCCCATCGTCGAGCTGACCGAAACCTTCTGCAGGTACAGGCCCTTCGAGGTAGCCGGCTTGGCCTTGATCAGGTCCAGCAGCAGAGCGGTCAGGTTCGACTTCAGCGCGTCTTCGGCGAAGTCGGCCTTGCCGATGGTGCAGTGGATGATGCCGGCCTTGTCGGTGCGGTAACGCACCTGACCCGACTTGGCATTCTTCACAGCCTCACCCGGGTTCGGGGAGACGGTGCCGACCTTCGGGTTCGGCATCAGGCCGCGCGGGCCCAGCACGGTGCCGAGCTTACCGACAACGCGCATGGCGTCCGGGGTCGCGATCACGACGTCGTAGTTCAGGTCGCCGGCCTGCATCTTCTCGGCCAGGTCGTCCATACCGACGGCTTCGGCGCCTGCAGCCAGGGCTTCATCAGCCTTGGCACCGGCCGGAGCGAAGACAGCGACGCGGACCGACTTGCCGGTACCTGCCGGCAGCACGGTGGAGCCACGGACCTGCTGGTCGGACTTCTTCGCGTCGACGCCCAGGCGCACAGCAACGTCGATCGACTCGACGAACTTGGCCTTGGTGGCGGTCTTCAGGATGTTGATTGCGTCCTCGAAGGCGTACGACTTGCCCGGGACAACGGCGGCCTTGATGGCCTTCTCACGCTTGTTCTGTGCCATCTGATTAACCCTCCACCACGAGGCCCATGGAACGGGCAGAGCCAGCGATGGTACGCACGGCGGCGTCCAGATCGGCGGCAGTCAGATCCGGTTCCTTCGCCTTGGCGATCTCTTCCAGCTGCTTACGGGTGACCTTGCCGACCTTCTCGGTGTTCGGGCGCTTGGAGCCCGACGAGATGCCAGCGGCCTTCTTCAGCAGGGTGGTGGCCGGGGTGCTCTTGGTGATGAAGGTGAACGTACGGTCCGAATAGGCCGTGATGATCACCGGAACCGGCAGACCCGGCTCGAGCTTCTGCGTGGCGGCATTGAAGGCCTTGCAGAATTCCATGATGTTCAGGCCGCGCTGACCCAGCGCAGGACCGACCGGCGGCGAGGGGTTGGCCTGACCGGCCTTCACCTGCAGCTTGATATAACCGACAACTTTCTTTGCCATGAGTATGCTCTCCGGGTGCTAGCGCCTTGCGACAACAGGCTCCCCATCGGACCGGGAATCACGCGTCCCGGCATCGCGTTTTGAAATCATGCCGAAGGCCACCTTTCGGCGGCTTCGTCCTGCTGGCTTCCCAGCGGGGAGCCGCGCACTATATCAGGTTTTTTCTTCACATGCCTGAAGCGGCATATAAACGAAGGAAACCGGGCTGAGCCCGGTTTCTGGTCCTGCAGCGGTCGAGCCTGCTCGACCCTGCAGACAGATCAGACGGCCTTTTCGACCTGGCCGAACTCGAGCTCGACCGGGGTGGCACGACCGAAGATCAGCACCGAGACGCGCAGACGGCTCTTCTCGTAGTTGACCTCTTCGACGACGCCATTGAAGTCGTTGAACGGACCGTCGGTGACGCGGACCATCTGGCCCGGCTCGAACAGGACCTTCGGACGCGGCTTCTCGACGCCTTCCTGGACACGGTTGAGGATGGCTTCGGCTTCGGAATCGGCAATCGGCAGCGGGCGGTCGGCAGTTCCGCCGATGAAACCCATCACGCGCGGGGTTTCCTTGACCAGATGCCAGCTTTCGTTGTCGATGCGCGGAATGCCGGCTTCCTCGTGGGTCTCGATCTGGACCAGCACGTAACCCGGGAAGAACTTGCGCTCGGAACGGCGCTTCTGGCCGGCGCGCATCTCGATCACTTCCTCGGTCGGAACCAGGACGTCGCCGAAGCGCTCTTCCATGCCGTCACGGACGATGCGATCGCGCAGAGCCTGCGCCACCGACTTCTCGAAGCCCGAATAGGCGTGAACGACGTACCAACGCTTCATGCATTTCTCCTTAGCGGCTCAGGAACCACTGAGTCAGTTTCTGGATGAAGAAGTCGAACCCACCCAGCAGCAGGCTGAGAATGAGAACAACGACGATCACCACCCAGGTCATGCGAATGGCTTCCTGACGGGTCGGCCAAACTACCTTGCGCAGTTCGAAACGCGACTCGGACAGGAATTCGCGGGTATCGCGCCCCTTGCCGGTCAACATGAACACGCCAATGCCGCCAACCAGGCCAACCACCACCGCCAACGCACGCAACTGACCCGTCCACGAACCCAGCTGGGTTGCGCGACCGGAATCAGCGGAGAACCAGAACCAGACGAACAGTCCAGCCAGCACCAGCAGCGATGCAAGGACGTACTTGACGATATCCCCGCCTTGCGCGGAGGTGTCCTTGGAATGTTCGATCTTGCTATTCATCAGGCTGTGTCTGCTTTAGCGGCAAGGCCGCTGGATAAGGTGGGCAGATGGCACGCCAGGAGGGACTCGAACCCCCAACCTGCGGTTTTGGAGACCGCTGCTCTGCCAATTGAGCTACTGGCGTACGTAGAAAACTTGCCTTCCCTTAGACGGCGAAGGCGGACCGAGGTTCCCGGCCCGCCACTCGCCCGACCGGCAGCGCTATGCGACCGCCGGCATGCAGGCTTACTCGAGGATGGTGGCAACCACGCCAGCACCGACGGTACGGCCGCCTTCGCGGATCGCGAAGCGCAGGCCGGCGTCCATGGCGACCGGGTTGATCAGGGTGACAACCATCTTGATGTTGTCGCCCGGCATCACCATCTCGACACCTTCCGGCAGCTCGACCGCACCGGTGATATCGGTGGTACGGAAGTAGAACTGCGGACGGTAGCCCTTGAAGAACGGGGTGTGACGGCCGCCCTCGTCCTTCGACAGCACGTACACTTCGGCGTCGAACTTGGTGTGCGGCTTGATCGAACCCGGCTTGGCCAGGACCTGGCCACGCTCGACGTCGTCACGCTTGGTGCCGCGCAGCAGCAGACCGGCGTTGTCGCCTGCCTGACCCTGGTCGAGCAGCTTGCGGAACATTTCCACGCCGGTCACGGTGGTCTTCTGCACCGGACGGATGCCGACGATTTCGATTTCTTCGCCGACCTTGATCACGCCGCGCTCGATACGACCGGTCACCACGGTGCCGCGGCCCGAGATCGAGAACACGTCTTCGACCGGCATCAGGAATGCCTTGTCGACGTCACGCTCCGGGGTCGGGATCCAGGTGTCCAGCGCCTCGACCAGCTTGATGACAGCCGGCACGCCGATGTCGCTCTGGTCGCCTTCCAGCGCCAGGCGGGCCGAACCCGAGATGATCGGGGTGTCGTCGCCCGGGAAGTCGTACTTGCTCAGCAGCTCACGGACTTCCATTTCGACCAGTTCCAGCAGCTCGGCATCGTCAACCATGTCGGCCTTGTTCAGGAACACGACGATGTACGGCACGCCGACCTGACGCGACAGCAGGATGTGCTCGCGGGTCTGCGGCATCGGGCCATCAGCGGCCGAGCACACCAGGATCGCGCCGTCCATCTGGGCAGCACCGGTGATCATGTTCTTGACGTAGTCAGCATGACCCGGGCAATCGACGTGAGCGTAGTGACGAACGGTGGATTCGTATTCGACGTGCGCGGTCGAGATCGTGATGCCACGCGCCTTTTCTTCCGGCGCAGCGTCGATCGCGGAGTAATCCTTGAACTCGCCACCGAAGCGCTCTGCACCGATCTTGGTCAGTGCGGCGGTCAGCGTGGTCTTGCCGTGGTCGACGTGACCGATGGTGCCGACGTTGACGTGCGGCTTGGTGCGCTCGAACTTACCCTTGGCCATGGCTGCTTATCTCGAATTCGTCTGGTGTGGTGCTGAAGATGGTGCTCACAAAAGGAATCGAACCTTCGACCTCTTCCTTACCAAGGAAGTGCTCTACCGACTGAGCTATGTGAGCGAGTTTTGCATTATGGCATGAACTCGATAATATTCAAAGTTCACTCAATGGAGCGGGAGACGGGGATCGAACCCGCACCATCAGCTTGGAAGGCTGAGGTTCTACCATTGAACTACTCCCGCACCGGGAATGTGCCACAACGTGAAGCTGGTGGAGGGAGGTGGATTCGAACCACCGAAGGCGTAAGCCAGCAGATTTACAGTCTGCCCCCGTTGGCCGCTTGGGTATCCCTCCTTACCACCCCATTCCGTGCCGCCGAAGCGTTGCGGTGTGTGGTGGTGAGCCCGCAATTCTGGAGATGAAGCGGGGGTCTGTCAACGCTTTTTTTCACTTTTTTTCACATGCGTCGCAAACCCCTTGATACGAAAGGCTATCGCTCCGGCAGTGCCAGTGGCTCGTCAGCGAAGATGGCTACGTGGGCCACGCCATCGGCACCAATCCAGCCCCGGTACATGCCCTGGGTGTTGAACGGGGTGGCCGCTTTTCCGTCTGCCGAGAGCACGATCGCCCCGCCGTCGCCGCCCATCTGCGGGATCGCCTCATTGATGACGCCCTTGCCGGCCTGCTCCGGCGACTGCCCCAGATAGCGCATGCGCGCGCAGATCTCGTGCGCTGCGGCGGTACGTATGTAGTACTCGCCCCAGCCGGTGCCTGATACCGCGCAGCGCGCATCGGCCCAGGTGCCGGCGCCGATGATCGGCGAATCGCCGACGCGGCCGTAACGCTTGTTGGTCATGCCACCGGTGGAGGTGCCGGCAGCCAGATGTCCCTGCGCATCGAGCGCCACCGCGCCGACGGTGCCGAAGTGCTTTGCGGTTTCCAGGTCGGCATGTGCCTGGCCACTGGCTTCTTCCTTCAGCGCGCGTTGCAGCTGCTGCCAGCGCTTGTCGGTGCGGAACCAGGACGGGTCGACCAGGGAGATGCCCTGCTCCACCGCGAAGGCCTCGGCGCCCTGCCCGACCATCATCACGTGCCTGGACTTCTGCATCACCGTCTGCGCGAGCAGGATGGGATTGCGCACCCGCTGCACGCCGGCCACTGCGCCTGCGGCCTGGGTAGCGCCATCCATGACCGCTGCATCGAGCTCGTTGCGGCCGTCATGGGTGAAGACCGCGCCCCTGCCGGCATTGAAGGTCGGGTCATCCTCAAGCACGGTGATGGCTGCGGTGACCGCCGCCAGTGCCGGGCGCCCGGCCGCCAGTTCGGCGTGCCCCTTCAGCAGCGCGGCCTTCAATGCGTCGCGGGCTGCCTTCTCTTCGGCCGCCGTCAGATCCTTGCGCTCGACCCCGGCGCCGCCGTGGATGACCAGCAGCGGTGACGTGGAGGGGGCGGCCTGCGCGAGCAGGGGCAGCGACAGCAGCGCAGACAGCGCCAGACGCAGTTTCATCGGGTGGATCTCCAGGGAAATACGAAAAGGGGGAAGCCGGTAGCGCGGGGCCACGCCCGGCGCGCGCAGCGCGGCAAGGCCGGAGGGCGTTGCCCGACACTAGCGGGTCAGCTCGATCTGGCCGTCATCGATATCGGCCATTGCCTGGTAGGCGGCGTCGGCCTGCAGGTCATCCAGCCGCATGCGGCTGCCGCTGGCGACCACGGTGACCGGCACCGCATGGAATCGTAGCGGCTCGCCTTCCACCAGCCGGTCGGCATCGCGGCCGGGGCTGACCACCCAGACCTTGCCCTCGCCGTCGGCGCTGTAGACCTGGGCCTGGCCATCGGGTTCCACGCACAGGGCGGTGTCCTCATCGATGCCGATACCGACCATGTCCGTGTCACCACTGTCCTGTGCGGCGCGGGCAACGAACACGATCAGGCGACCGAGACGGTCGCGCTTGTCGAAATGGGTATCGGTGACCACCCGCTGCAGGAAGGGCAGCTGCAGGAAGCCGCGGTCCAGGGTGACGGCCGCGCCCATCGGGTCGGCCATCGCACTGGCCGAATCGATGCTGCCACCATCGAGCGCGCCATAGGCGTAGCCGCCGAGGATGGCCAGGCCGGCGCTGGTGCCGGCAATCGGCTTGCCGGCGCGCACATGGGCATTGAGCGCCCGATTGAGCGCGGTGCCCTTCCAGAAGCGGATGTAGCGCGACTGGTCGCCGCCGGCAATGAAGATGGCGTCGGCAGCAGCCACCACGCGCAGCACGGCCGGATCATCGGCACCGCGGCGGTTGTCGAACACCAGGGTCTGCACGGCGGTGGTGCCACCGATGTCGCGGTACAGGCGCTCCTGCAGCTCGTCGGTACCGGAGGCACGCAGGATCAGCACCCGGCCATTGCCGGCCTGCCGCAACCACCACTGGAAGGCTTCAGGCACCCACTCGCCGCCGCCCATCAGCATCATCGCCGGTGCGCGCGGCCCGGGCCGTGGCGCGTCCAGATCACCCACTTCGTAGTACGCGAAGCCGGGCTCCATCAGCGCCTGCGCGGGGGCGGCCAGCGGCCAGCCAAGAACCAGCAGGGCCAAGGCCATGAGCGGGGCGCGCAGCATGTGATGAAGGCGTCGCATCTTGATCTCCCTGAACGAAATCGACTTGCAACCGTTTTCACTCTTTGCCAGACCTGTCACCAGTAGTCAAGGACATAAAAAAGGCGTTAAATGCGCGCGCCCGTTCCGGAAATGTGAATGGGGGACAGGGCCCCTCCTCTGCGGGCCGGCATCATTTCGAGAATTTCTCATGCGTAGACAGGCGATGGCATGGTCGATCCAGCTGGCGTTGATGGGTGTTGCTGCTTCGGCGGCGGCACAGGCTCCGGCTTCCTCTCCGGTGCAACAGCTCGATTCGGTACAGGTGACCGGCTCGCGCATCCCGCGCGCCCAGGTTGAAGGTCCCGCCCCGATCACCGTGATCAACGCAGACCAGATCCGCTCGAGCGGCTTCACCACCGTGCCGGACGTGCTGCGCGCGATGACCCAGAACGGCGGTGAGACGCAGAGCCAGCAGTCCTCCGGGGGTGCCGACTTCTCGCCGGGTGCGCAGCAGGTCGACCTGCGTGGCCTGGGGCCGAACCACACCCTGGTGCTGGTCAACGGCCGCCGCATCGCCGACTTCCCGATGCCGTTCAAGGGCCGCAGCAACTTCACCGACGTGTCCAACATCCCGCTGGGCATGATCGAGCGCATCGAAGTGCTGACCGGCAGTGCATCGGCCATCTACGGTTCGGACGCGATCGCCGGCGTGGTCAACTTCATCCTGAAGAAGAAGGCCGATGGCACCACCGTCGACATGCGCATGGGCACCACCACCGAAGGCGGTGGCGAGTCGTTCGACATGAGCCTGTCCAGTGGCTTCAGCCGCGGCAACTTCAATGCGGTGTACAGCGTCGAGCTGCAGTCGCAGGCTCCGCTGTGGGCCTATGAGCGCGAGCTGCAGGATTCGACCCAGGACGGTCCTACCGAAGGCTCGCGCATTGCGCGCCGCGCCTACCTGCGCACCGATTACAACGACGATTACCTGGACCCGGGCGCAGCCACCTGCGAGGCGCTGGCCGGGCAGAACCAGGGCAGCACCTACCGCGCCTTCCGTCCGCGCTACGGCTACTACTGCGGCAGCGACAGCTCGATCGCCTACGGCACCATCCTCAGCAAGCGCCGCGGCGCCAACGGCTATGCCTCGCTGAGCTACGACTTCGACAACGGCCAGCAGTGGTTTGCCGACGTGCAGCTGGGCTACCACACGATGGCGCTGATGCGCGATGTCACCTCGTGGGGACGCATGGCCGCCGACGGCGACGAGTCGGGCTACTTCAACAACGAAGCCACCGGCGAGATCGAGTTCTGGCAGCGGCAGTTCTCGCCCGAGGAAATGGGCGGGCTGGACAATGCGATGGTGCGCAGCACGCAGAAGACCTTCAGCGTGACCACCGGCTTCAAGGGCAACCTGACCGGCAACTGGGACTACGAGGCTGCACTGAGCCATTCGCAGTATCAGTCGCGGATCAGCTGGGCACAGATCATCGCATCCAAGGCCAACGATCTGTTCCTGGGCCCGCAGCTGGGTGAGGACGAGGACGGTTTCCCGATCTACAACGCCGATCCGTCGCGCCTGTACCGGCCGCTGACCCGCGCCGAGTACGATTCGATCGCCGCACGCACCACCTACACCCCGAAGTCGCGTACCGAGACGGCGGCGCTGACCCTGACCAACGGTTCGCTGTTCACCCTGCCCGGTGGTGACGCCGGCTTCGCTGCAACGGTGGAAGTGGGCCAGCAGGCGTATTCGCTGAATCCCGATCCGCTGGCGACGCAGTACTACTACTACAGCTGGAAGGATTCGAACGGCAAGGGCTCGCGCAACCGCTGGGCCACTGCCGCCGAGCTGCGCATGCCGCTGCACGAGACGGTCAACCTGAGCGTGGCCGGCCGCTACGACCAGTACCGCTACTCGGGCCACACCATCGGCAAGGCCACCTGGAGCGGCGGCCTGGAATGGCGTCCGATCGACAGCCTGCTGGTGCGCGGCTCCTATGGCACCGCGTTCCGCGCACCGGACCTGCACTATGTGTTCGCCGGCCCCGGCAACGACGAGACCAGTGCCGAGGACCTGTACAACTGCCGCGCCGATGCGGCCGAGGACTGCGCCGATTACGAGCGCAACGTGATCCGCAGCCGCAGCGGCAACCGCCAGCTTGAGCCGGAAACCAGCACCTCGTGGAGTGCCGGCTTCGTGTGGTCGCCGGCAGCGGGCCTGGACCTGTCGGTGGACTGGTTCGACATCGACATGCGCGACCAGGTGCAGGACATGGACGTGCGTTCGATCCTGGCCGATGAGGCGAACTGCCGCCTCGGCGATGCCGACGTCAGCTCGCCGACCTGCGTGGATGCGCTGGCGCGCGTCACCCGCACCGACGATGGCCGCCTGTACGGCGTGCACGTGAATCCGATCAACGTGGCCCGCGAGTCCACCTCGGGCATCGACGTGGGCCTGCGTTACCGTCTGCAGACCGGCATCGGCGACTTCATCTTCAATGGCACCCACACCTGGGTGAAGAAGCATGATTTCCAGCGTTATGCCGGCGACCCGACCGAAGACCAGTTCGCGGTCAACAGCGGCTTCGACATCCCGCGCACCAAGACCGGCCTGAGCGTGACCTGGGAGAAGGCTGCCTGGTCGGCAACGGTTTACGGTTCGCGGCTGGGCAAGCTGCCGACCTCGGACAGCTACGACCAGGTGTTCGACTGGGACAGCGGCGACAGCCCTTACATCAAGGCGACCTACCGCTACAACGCCTCGCTGCAGTACCGCTTCGACGATCATTCGCGCCTGTCGCTGTCGGTGGTCAACGTGTTCAACAAGATGCCGCCGAAGGACAGGACCTATACGTCCTATCCGTACTACGACGTGTCCTGGTTCGACAGCGTGGGACGCACGGTCAACCTGCAGTACACGCACAAGTTCGGTGGTGGCGCGCTGTAACGCCGCCACGGGCAGCACACCGGTCACGGCCCCCGCTTCGGCGGGGGCTTTTTTTTTGCCAGCGCCTTCTGCCAGGCCCGCTGCCTGCCTGAACGGCAGCCACGCGCAGCATGCCGACGGATGTGGCCTGGCCGTTTTTTAGGACGCAGCTGATTCCGGCAGGGCGCAGGCCGTCCCTAGGATTGGGGCATGTTCCGGTTCCCACGCCCTTCCCTGCCCCTGGCCGCGCCGCCGACCACCGCCTCGATGCTGCTGCGCTGGCTGACGGTGTGCGTGTTCCTGTGCCTGATGGCGGCAACCGGCTTCTACCTGATGGCCGCGTTGACCGCGGACATTTCCACCCATCGCCGCGACATGAACGCCGCCGCGTACAGGGCGCAGATCTACTTCGACCAGCGCGAGGCCCTGCTGCGCTACCTGGGCGACTCGGTGGTGATCGGCGATCCGGCGGTTACCGCCAGTGAGGCGGTGCGGCAGCTGCCGCTGGACGGCCCCGGAGGCAGCGCCGGCCAGCGCCTGCTGCTGTCACCGCGTGCCGAACATACCCTGCAGGTGCTGCAGACCCATCTGCTGCTGGTCGATGCCAGCGGCACGCACTGGCTGGCCGGCGGCCAGGCCGACGTGGACATCGCCGGCCTGCCCTCGCTGCGGGACCTGCAGGCACGTAGTGGCACGCTGCCTGGCAAGGATCCGGTGTACTGGCTGCGCCCCGGCGATACCGGCGTCGCCCTGGCGCAACCGGTGCACGCCGGCGCGCGCCCTGCGCAGTGGCTGCTACTGCTGCTGGACAGCGCCGCAGCGGCCGGGATGATTGATGGCCAGGGCATCGGCGGCTACGCGCTGCTCGACCGTGACGGGCAACCCGCGCTGTCCAGCCTCGCACCGCGCCTGGACAACGCCGGCTGGAAGACCCTGCAGCACCGGCAGGACGACAGCTTCGGTGCGTTGTGGAGCGCCGGACTTCCGCGTGGCGTGGCACTGGTGAAGAGTGTCGGCAATGATGGCTGGCGGCTGGTCTACCACCTGCCGCCGCGCCTGCTGCTGGGCGACCTTGCGATGCCGCTGCTGACCGGCAGCCTGCTGCTGATACTTGCCGGACTTGCGTTGCGCCTGCTGCGCCAGCGCGTGGACCGGCAGTTGATCCAACCTGCACTGCTGCAGCATCGACGGCTGCTGGAGAGCCTGGATTTCAGCTCCACGGTGATCGATCTGGCGCCGGTCGGCATCTGCGTCCTGCGCCGCAGCGACCGCCAGCTGCTGTTGTCCAACCAGCTGCTGCGCGACTGGCTGGGCGAGGAGGAGCGGGAGGGCGATTGGCAGGCACCGTGGCGCGGCCACGCCGGCGAACGCGGACGCGGCCTGGAGTTCACCGCACGCGACGGCCGCCAGCTGCAGGTGCTGCATGCGGCCTGCCGTTACCAGGATGACGACGTGCTGCTGTGCGTGTTCCATGACATCTCACGCCATCGCCAGGCGCAGGCGGCGCTGTCCTCGGCGCGGCAGGCAGCCGACGCCGCCAACCAGGCCAAGAGCGCGTTCCTGGCGACCATGAGCCATGAGATCCGCACGCCGCTGTATGGCGTGCTGGGAACGCTGGAACTGCTCGGGCATACCGCGCTGGACCCCCGCCAGTCGCAGTACCTGCGCACCATCGAGAGCTCCTCGTCGGTGCTGTTGCAGCTGATCAGCGACGTGCTGGATGTGTCCAAGATCGAATCGGGCCAGCTGAGCCTGGAGCCGGCATCGTTCTCGCCGCGCGAGCTGACCGAGAGCGTGCTGCGCAGCTTCGCCGCTGCGGCGACGCGCAAGGGCCTGCAGGTACTGGTCTGCACCGATCCCCGGTTGCCGACACGGGTGCTCGGTGATGCCGACCGGATCCGCCAGGTGCTGGGCAACCTGCTCAGCAATGCCATCAAGTTCACCGACCATGGGCGGGTCGTGCTTCGGGTACGGCTGGTGCAGCGCGAAGGCGAATCGAGCGTGCTGGCCTGGCAGGTCACCGACACCGGTGCGGGCATCGCTGCAGAGGAACAGGCGCGCCTGTTCGAACCGTTCCGCCAGGTGCGCGGCACCGCCAGCGCGCAGGGCACCGGCCTGGGCCTGTCGATCAGCGACCGTCTGGTGCGGTTGATGAGCGGCGAACTGCGGGTGGTCAGCGAGCCGGGCCTGGGCAGCAGCTTCACCGTGCGCCTGCCGCTGCCGGTGGTGGCCGCCGCCGAGGACGGCCCGGCGCTGCTGCCCGAGCCGCTGGTGTATGTGCGTGGCCGCGACCGCGAACTGGTCGACAGCGCCTGCGGTTGGTTGCGGCGCTGGGGCGGCAGTGCGCAGCCATTGCAGGGCGACCCGCGCCTGCTCGACCAGGCCGGTGCCATCCTGATGGATGGCGAAGCGGAACTGCCGCTGGCATGGGACGGGCCGCGGGTGCTGGCCTCGATCGATGGCGGCGATCAACCTGCACCGACGGCCGATGGTGCCCTGCTGGTCACCCTGCACGGGATGACCGCGATCGGCCTGGCCATTGCCCGCCAGCAGCAGCGCGGCACGCTGCTGCCGGTGTCCGCGCGCGATGTGCAACCGGTCCCGTTGGGGCTGCGGGTGCTGGCCGTGGAGGACAATCCGATCAACCGGGTGATCCTGGCCGAACAGCTGCAGTCGCTGGGCTGCGAGGTGGAACTGGCGCAGGACGGCATCGAAGCGCTGCAGTGCTGCCAGAGCCACGACTTCGACCTGATCGTGACCGACATCAACATGCCCCGCATGGATGGCCACGCGCTGGCCCGACGCCTGCGCGCCGATGGCATTTCCCTGCCCGTGATCGGCGCCACCGCAAACGCTACCGCCGAGGAACGCGAGCGCTGCCTGGCCAGCGGCATGCAGGGCTACCTGAGCAAGCCCATCGACATCGCACGCCTGCGCCAGGCGCTTTCCGCCGTTCGCCAAGGAGACCCCGCATGACCCAGCGCGTCCTGATCCTGGAAGACCAGCCGTTCCAACGTGGCTACCTCGTCAATCTGTTCAGCGCGCGCGCCGACGTGCAGGTCGATGCCTGCGAGGACGTCGATGCGGCGATCGCGCTGTGTGCCTGCCAGGTCTACGACCTGGTGGTGAGCGACCTGCTGATGCCTGGCCAGGATGGCATCCAGTTCATCCAGGCCCTGGCCGCACAGCCGCGACCACCACGACTGGCGGTGGTCAGCGCGGCTTCACGGCGGATGATGAGTTCGGCGCGGTTGATGGCCGAATCACTGGGGCTTGAAGTGGTCGGCCTGCTGTCCAAGCCGGTCGCTGCCAGCGATGTTGACGCGCTGTTCGGCGTGCTGGCCCAGGCGCGCCCGGCGCCGCGTGCGTGCCCGACGGCCGTGGCCCCCGAACCGGACCAAGCACAACTGCGCCAGGCACTGGCCGATGGCAGCCTGACCGCCTGGTTCCAGCCCAAGAAGTCGCTGCAGACCGGCCGCGTGGTGGCCGCCGAAGCACTGGTGCGCTGGCGCCACCCACACCTGGGTACGCTGGCGCCGGGCAGCTTCCTGCCGGCACTGTGCCGCCACGGACTGGAGGGCGAGCTGCTGCGCACGATGCTCAAGGCAAGCATCCAGGCACAGGCACGCTGGCGTTCGCAGGGCTTCCGCGTACCGGTGTCGATCAACCTGCCGCCGCATCTGCTGGAGCAGTCCGACCTGCCCGACGAACTGCTGGCGTTGACGCTCGCTGCAGGCGGGCAGCCCGGCGACCTGTGCTTTGAACTGATGGAAAACAGCACCACCCGCCATGTCAGCGACTTCTACGCCGGTGCATGCCGGTTGCGGATGAAAGGCTTCGGCCTGGCCCAGGATGATTTCGGCCAGGGCCTGAGCTCGGTGCACAACCTGGTCAATACCCCTTTTACCGAGGTCAAGATCGATCGCGCACTGGTCAGCGGTTGCGCACGCGACCCCGCGCTGCACCTGACCTTGTCCACGGTGATCGCATTGGCCAACCAGCTCGGCCTGACCATCGTTGCCGAGGGCGTGGAAAGTGATGCCGACCTGGCCGCGCTGCGTCAGCTGGGCTGCAACCAGGTGCAGGGCTTCCTGATCTCGCAGGCGCTGCCGTCGGATGATTTCACCCGATTGCTGGATGAAGACCTCGCCCATCCGCTCGGCGCCGGTGCCCGCGCCGCATCGCGCTGACACACCAGGCGGAAAAGCTTCACAGTCCCGTCAAGAGGCATTGACGATTCTGTCTTTGCAGCCGCCCGCGCTGCACTCCGGGGCTTCCACCCGCCATCGACGACTCCTGCTCCGAGACCTGCCATGCCGGCCGAGGCCGCCCCCGTACGCCGACTCGCCCGCCGTTCCCTGCGCGTACATGCCCTGCTGATCGGCGTGGTGGTGCTGGCAACGCTGCAGGCCGGGCTGCTGCTCTCTACCGGCAGCCAGCTGTTCAACGAAGAACAGAGCAAGATCCGCTATCACTTCCGCCGGCTCGACGGCACCTTGCAGGAGCAGGAACGTTTCCTGCGGCAGTGGCGGCTTCACGACGTGGGTAGCCGTGGGCAGCCGGTAGCCGACAGCAGTACGCCGCAACGTGGCCCGCTGTTCGCCAATTTCGCGCAGATCGGCACAGACGACACCGCAAGCGCGGCGCCGGCCGAGCTGGGGGACCGCTTCCTGCGCTTCCATGGCACGTTCTGGGCCGCATCGCGCTTCCCACCACCGCAATGCCTGCTGGTTGACGGCCAGGGCAAACGTGGCCTGCTTGCCCCGCTGCAGACCTCGGCCAGCGATGCCGGCCAGAGCAGCCCGCACCACCTGCAGCCGGCGCTGGCCGCCATCCACCAGGTGATGCGCGAACGTCCGGCATTGCGACGCGGCAACATCGTGTGGGCGCCGGTCGCCTGGCGCGATGGGCAGACCCGTCTGCTGGCCATCGCGCATGCGCCGCAGGATGCACGGCTGTGGGGCGAGCGCAGCGAAGACTCGCTGGCCGCACTGGCCTGCCTGCTCGACCCGGGCCGCGTCGACGATTACCGGCAGGTGATGGGAACGGCGGTGTTCGAGCGCCTGTCGCTGTTCGACGGCAATGGCCGCCTGCTGCTGGGCGACGCCGAGGATGGCGCCCGCAGCGGCCCGGCCTGGCAGATGGGTCGCGATGGCCTGGTGTTCCGCATGTACAGCGAGCGTGGCTGGCTGGCGGTGTATCACGTTGGCTGGCAGCAGGTGTTCCAGCATCCGCGTGGCCCCCTGCTCGGCAGCGTGCTGGTGGCACTGCTGCTGGCCATCGGCGGCGTGCTCATCCTTCGTGCCTACCGGCGTTCGGTGATCGAGCCGTTACGCAGCAACCATGCGCGCCTGCTGGAAAGCGAGGCATTCAGCCGCACCATTCTCGACAACGCGCCCATTGGCCTGTGCCTGCTGCGGCGCACCGACGGGCGCGTGCTGCTGGACAACGCGCTGGCCCGGCGCTGGCTGGGCGAAGACCACGACGAAGGGGGCTGGCATGGCCCATGGCGGCGCAGCGTGCTTGCTGCAGGCCGTACACCGGTTGGTGATGGACTGGCCTACACCACGCCGGACAACCGCCACCTGCTGATCACGGCCACGGCGGCGCGCTATCGCGGCGAGCCTGCCGTGCTGTGCCTGTTCATCGATCTCAGCAGCCAGCACGAGGCAGAGCAGGTGCTGCAACAGGCGCGACGTGCGGCCGACCAGGCCAACCGGGCCAAGAGCCAGTTCCTGGCCACCATGAGCCACGAGATCCGCACACCGCTGTACGGCGTGCTCGGCACGCTGGAGCTGCTCGGCCTGACACCGCTGGATGCGCGCCAGCAGGATTACCTGGGCACGATCCAGCGCTCATCGTCGACGCTGATGCAGCTGATCAGCGACATCCTGGACGTCAGCAAGGCCGAAGCCGGCCAACTGAGCCTGGAACCGGGGCCGTTCGATCCGGTGCGTCTGACCGAGGACGCGCTCGATTCCTACGCTGCCGCAGCGGCGCACAAGGGCCTGCAGTTCTACGCGTGCATCGACGCGGATGTGCCATCGGCCGTCAGCGGCGATGCGGCCCGCATCCGCCAGATCCTCAACAACCTGATCAGCAACGCGCTGAAGTTCACCGACAGCGGGCGCGTGGTCGTGCGCCTTGCCCTGCAGGATGCCGAGGGACACGGCGGCCTGCGCTGGCAGGTTGCCGATACCGGCATCGGCATTGCCAGTGAACACCAGGCGCATCTGTTCGAACCGTTCTTCCAGGCCAACCCGGGCACCGATGCGATGCGCGGCACCGGACTGGGGCTGGCCATCTGCGCGCATCTGGTGGCACTGATGCAGGGCCAGCTGCGGGTGGTCAGTGAAAGTGGCCTGGGCAGCAGCTTCAGCGTTGAACTGCCCCTGCCGGCGGCGACGCCGGATCCGTTGCAGGCGCCGGTGCCACGGTTGCCGACGGCGGTGTCGGTACAGGTCCGCGGCAGCGTCCGCGAGTTCGCCCAGTCGGTGTGCGAGCGACTGCAGCAACGCGGTGCGCAGGCCAGCCTTCATCGCGAGGACGCGGTGGGGCTTTCCGACCCGGCGGCGGTGATGCTCGATCTGATACTGGATGAGGGAGTGCCCACCTGGGACGGCCCACAGGTGGTTGCCTGCCGCGAAGGCGGAATGCAGCCGCTGCAGGTGCAGGGCCACTGGCAGGTTGGCCTGCACCGGCTGGATGCCATCGTGGCCGCGCTGGCCGCTGCCAGCGGACAAACTCTCCCGGCGCATGCCGGCGGACACCTGCCGACGCCGCGCAGGTTCGGCCTGCATGTACTGGTGGCCGAAGACAATCCGATCAACCAGGCGATCCTGCGCGGCCAGCTCGAGCAGCTCGGCTGCCACGCCGTGGTCGCCAGTGACGGCAACGAAGCGCTCGGCTACTGGCAGCAGCGGCCCTTCGCGCTGGTACTGACCGATCTGAACATGCCCGGGCTGGATGGCTATGGACTGGCCCGCGCGCTGCGCGCACGTGGCGTGGGCGTACCGATCCATGGCGCCACGGCCAACGCCGACCCGGCCGAGCGGCAGCGCTGTTTCGAGGCGGGCATGCAGGGCGTGCTGGTCAAGCCGATCACGCTGGAAGCGCTGCAGCGCCTGCTGGCGCAGGTGGCCGCGTCCGCACAGGTGCACCCCTCCAGCGAACAGGCCCGCGACGAAATCGATGGCCCGCTGCGGGTGCCGGACAAGATGCAGACCCTGTTCCTGCAGACGATGCAGGCTGACCTGGACAGCCTGCAGCGTGCGATCGACGACGGTGCGCCCGAGCGCGTGGCACAGGTGCTGCACCGCATCCGCGGCGCGCTGGTGATTGTCGATGCCTCGGCGCTGGTGGCCTGCGGCGAGCGGATCGAACAGCGCATTGCCGACGGCGAACGCCTGCCCACCCTCGCAACCGCACTGGCTGGCTTCAGGCAGCGCCTGCAGAGACTGCTTGAACCGCTGGCCCAGGCCGGATCCTCTTCTCCCCGCACCCCGACATCGCCATGACCACCCGCATCCTCATCGCTGACGACCACCCGATCGTGCTTGCCGGCATCCGCGATGTCCTGGCCGGCGAACTGGACCTGGAGATCGTCGGCGAAGCCGCAGATCCGGCCACGCTGGTGGAGCTGATGGCCAGCACCCGGCCACACGCAGTGATCACCGACTACAGCATGCCCGGCGCTGACAGCTTCGGCGATGGCATCAAGCTGATCTCGTTCCTGCGCCGCAGTTTTCCCGATGCCCATGTGCTGGTGCTGACGATGGTGTCCAATCCTTCACTGGTGGCGGCGATGTACGCGGCCGGTGCCGGTGGCGTGGTGCTCAAGAGCCACGGCCTGGGCAGCCTGGTACAGGCACTGCGCACCGTGCTGGCCGATCGCACCTATCGGCCGCCCGGCCTGATGCCGGTGGCGGCGGCCGAACCTGCCGATGCCGCCACGGTGCTCGAACGCCTGTCGCCGCGGGAGCTGGAAGTGATCCGCCTGTTCACCGGCGGCATGAGCGTGGGGGACATCGCCCGCCAGCTGCAGCGCAGTGCCAAGACGGTCAGCACGCAGAAGATCAGCGCGATGCGCAAGCTGGGCGTGGACAGCGACCAGGCCCTGATCGAGTACTGCCTGCAGGCCTCGTTGTTCGCATGAAGCCGACCCGGGACTGAACGCTGCATGCCCCGGGCATGCAGCATCACAGCCTTTAGGAAGCGTCTGATTCCATCGGACGATGCTGATTTCTAGTCTGGACGCACCACCACGGTGCGCCTGTCAGCGGTCGCCGCGCAGTCGTGGCGGGACGGACATCCGATGACGCCGGCAAGCGGCCGTCAGCAGGGTGATCCGCAGCGACGCGGCCCGGCCGCGCCAGATCGCGCAGCCGTGCTGCGCACTGCCACAGGAATCCAACAGCATGAACGCCTTCCCCCCACGGCGCCGCCGTGTGTCCGCCTGCGCGCGCGTGACGCGCCATCCCCTGATTCCCAGCCTGCTGGCCAGCGCGCTGTGGGCGGTATTGCCAGCCCAGGCCAGCGAACTGCAGGGCCCGCTGAAGGTCGTCGATGGCGGCTCACTGCAACTGGAAGCTGCCGACACGCTGCTGCATTCGGGCAGCGGCTTCGCACTGGAGGTGAGCGGCGCAGGAAGCACGGCCAACCTCGATGGAAGCCGTATCGAGATCACCGGCGGAGGTAGCGGAGTCAAGGCCTCCGCAGGTGGCAACGTGCTGATCGAAGGCGGCCACATCCAACTCGGCAATGGCAGCGAAAGCGTCGGCTATGCGTTGAATGCCAGTGGTGCCGGCAGCGAGATCCGCGCCAGCAACCTGGTCATCGACGCCTATCGCAATGGCTCCGGTTACGGCACGGTCAATGCCACCGGCGGTGGCAGGATCTGGCTGCAGGGTGGCAGCGTAAGCAGCGGCGGGCATGCACTGTATGCCACCGGGCGTGGCAGCGAACTGCATGTGACCGGCACTACCATCAGCAACGGTGCCAACAGCGCCGCGTACGCCGAAGGCGGTGCGCTGCTGTCGCTGGAATCGCTGACGATGACCTTCGCCGAAGCCACCAGCGGCAACAGCGGACGCCTGTCTTCCAGTGGTACTGGCAGCGTGCTCGCGCTGCGCGATGTGGACGTGGTCAACGGCTACTTCGACATCGGCAACGGCGGTACGTTGCGCACCGTGGGCGGCAGCGCCAGCAGCAACGGCAGCAGCATCCGCCTGCTCGGCAACAGTGCGAACAAGGTGTACTCCAGCGCTGACATCAGCGGCGGCCGCTTCGAGACCCTCGGCGGGTACGCGGTCAACGTCAACAGCTGGGGCCAACTGACCGCCAACGGTGCCCACTTCACCGTGCGCGATGGCTTTTCGGGCATCTGGCTGTCCGGCGCGGACTCGCTGGCCGACCTGACCGATACGAAGATCAGCACCTTCGGCGACAACGGTTACGGCCACGGCCTGGACGTCTGGGGCGGTACCGCAACGATCAGCGGTGGCAGCATCGATACCCATGGCGATGGGGTGTATGGGCTGCGTGCCTCGGGCAGCAATCCGCCCACACCCTACTCGCGCATCCGCGCCAGGGATCTGGACATCATCACCTACGGCAGCGGAGGCGGTGGTGTATTCCTGGGTGGCAGCACCGCCGACATACAGCTCGATGGCGGCTCGATCACCACGCGGGGCAGCGCTTCGTTCGGCATCGTGCAGATGAACACTGCCAAGCTCAGCGCCGATAACCTGCGCATCCACGCGCAGGGCCAGAATTCGGGCGCCTACCGTTCCTACATCACCGTGTTCGGCCCGTACTGGGACCGCCTGGTGTTCAACAACAGCCAGCTGCAGACCGAAGATGGTCCGGCATTGTGGCTGCAGGGCAGCAACCACGAACTGGCGCTCAACAACACCGAGGTCGTCGCGCGGCAGTCGGGCAGCCTGGACGGTGGCCGCCTGCTGCGGGTCAGCGATACCGTGTTCACCGACGGAAGTTCGGTTGCCACCTCAGACATCCTGTTCAGCGCTGACAACAGCCGCCTGAGCGGCGACGTGGTGGTCGACAGTGCCACCGCCAACGTGCAGATGAGCCTGCGCAACGGCACCCTGTTCAACGGTGCGCTACGCGCTGACTCGGGCTACCAGGTGGCAACGCTGGCGCTGGATGGCAGCAGCCAGTGGAACGTGCGCGGCGACTCCAGCGTCGGCACGCTGGATCATGCCGGCACCATCGCCTTCGTCGCGCCCACGGCGGACGACTTCAAGACCCTGACCGTGACCGGCGACTACGTCGGTAACGGTGGCAGCTGGGTATTCAACCGCGCACTGGGCGATGACGCCTCGCGCGGTGACCAGCTGGTGATCCAGGGCAACAGCAGTGGCAACGCCAGCATCAGCGTGCGCAACGCCGGTGGCGCCGGCGCGTTGACCAGCGAAGGCATCCGTCTGATCAGCGTGGCCGGCCAGTCCGACGCAGCCTTCAGCCTGCAGGGACGCGCGGTGGCCGGTGCCTATGACTACTTCCTGTTCAAGGGCGGTGTCTCCACCCCGGACGACGGCAACTGGTACCTGCGTTCGGAGTACGTGCCGCCGGTGGACCCGCCGGTGGATCCGCCGACCCCGCCGGTGCCGCCGGTCGACCCGCCGATCGATCCGCCGACCCCGCCGTTGCCGCCGGTCGATCCGCCGATCGACCCACCGCTGCCGCCTGCACCGCCGCAGGTGGAACGCCCCGAACCGGCCGTGTACCAGGCCAACCAGAGCACCGCACGCGGCATGTTCCGGCACAGCCTGTACGACCGCGCCGGCGACCCGGCCAACAGCGCCGACGGCAGCAGCGATGCAATCGCCTGGGCACACGTGCGCAGCGGTCAGCCGGACAGCCGTGGCGCGCAGGTGCGGGTGGACAGTGACTTCAACAGCGTGTTGTTGGGTGTCGGCCGGCGCTTCAGCGCCAATCCGGGCGGCCAGCTGCAGGCCGGCGTGATGGCCGGCCAGGGCCGCGCGCGCAATGACAGCCGTTCACAGCTGACCGGCTACAGCGCACACGGCGTGGTCGATGGCACCAGCCTGGGCCTGTATGCGACCTGGTTGCAGGATGCACGGATGGAGCGTGGCGCCTATGTGGATGGCTGGCTGCAGTACGGCCGCTTCCGCAACAGCGTGCAGGGCGAGGGTCTGCAGAAGGAGCGCTACCGCTCACGCAGCTGGACCGGTTCGGCCGAGGCCGGCTACGTGCTGCCGCTGCACCACACCGCGCAGCACGCACTCTACCTGGAGCCGCAGCTGCAGGTGATCCACGGCCGCTACGACGCCGACCGCGTGGTCGAGGCCAACGGCACCGTGGTCGAAAGTCGCGACAAGGACAGCACCACCACGCGCCTGGGCGTGCGCGTATACACCCGTTCGTTGACGCAGCAACAGGGACAGGTACAGCCGTTCGTTGCAGTGAACTGGTGGTCCGGTGGCAACGATGCTGCCATTGCCGTGGACGGTGAACGCCTGCGCCGGCAACTGCCGCGCGACATCTACGAAGCTGCGGCCGGTGTGCAGGTGAACCTGTCCGGTGGCTGGCGCGGCTGGGGCCAGCTCAGCCGGCAGAGCGGCGGGATGGGCTTCAGCGATGTCAGTGGCCAGCTGGGCCTGTCGTACAGCTGGTGATGCACGAAGCGCCCGGCAATGGAGTGCCGGGCTGTTTTCCACACGTGGCGTGGAAAGCGATGGGGGTTTGGTGTGGACAAGTGCCTGCGAGCGCCGCACTGCAACGGCTTCAGGACATGGCGTTTTTTTATCCACGTCGCCCGGGAGTTCTCCACACCACCCGTGGAGAGTGGATGGGATTTGATGTGGACAAGTGGCCGCGAGTATTGCGCTGCAGGCGTTTCGGAGCGTGGTGAAATTTTGTCCACGCTGCATGAGCACGTTCTGTAGAGCCGAGCATGGGCGCGGCTCCACAGGGGCGTCTGCGGTTTTCCACACCATGCGTGGAAAGCGATGGGAGTTTGCTGTGGACAAGTGGCGGCAAGCGCCTCCCTGCAAGCGATTGGCAGCATGGTGATTTTTTATCCATGCCTGCAGCAGTGCACTGCCACAAACGCGAACGCCCCGCACAGGGCGGGGCGTTCGCTGTGATCCGCTGGCGCGGGATCAGACGTTGAAGCGGAAGTGCAGGATGTCGCCTTCCTGCACGCGGTATTCCTTGCCTTCCAGGCGCAGGCGACCGGCTTCCTTGGCGCCGGCTTCGCCCTTGTACTTGATGAAGTCGTCATACGCGATGGTTTCAGCGCGGATGAAGCCCTTCTCGAAGTCGGTGTGGATGACCGCGGCAGCCTGCGGGGCGGTGGCGCCCTTGCGCACGGTCCACGCACGGACTTCCTTCACGCCAGCGGTGAAGTAGGTCTGCAGGCCCAGCAGGCTGTAGGCCGCATTGATCACGCGGTTCAGGCCCGGCTCGCTCAGGCCGAGGTCGGCCAGGAAGGTGTCGCGGTCTTCATCGTCCAGCTGCGACAGCTCTTCTTCGATTGCCGCCGACACCGGCACCACCTGCGCACCTTCTTCAGCAGCGCGCGCGCGCACCGCATCCAGGTGCGGGTTGTTCTCGAAGCCGTCTTCCAGCACGTTGGCGATGTACATCACCGGCTTCAGGGTCAGCAGGAACAGATCGCGCACCAGCGCCTTCTCTTCCTCGTCCAGGCCGGCAGAACGACCGGCCTTGCCGTCGGCCAGCGCAGCCTGCAGCTTGGCCAGCACCGGCTTGCGTGCCGCCGCGTCCTTGTCGCCGCCCTTGGCCGCGCGCTCGGCACGGTTCAGCGCCTTCTCGACGCTGTCCAGGTCGGCCAGCGCCAGTTCGGTATCGATGGTGTCGATGTCCGAGATCGGGTCAACCTTGTTGTTGACGTGGATGACATCGGCGTTCTCGAAGCAGCGCACCACGTGGGTGATCGCATCGACTTCGCGGATGTGCGCCAGGAACTTGTTGCCCAGGCCTTCACCGCTGGCGGCTCCGGCCACCAGGCCGGCGATGTCGACGAACTCAACCGCCGTCGGGATGACCTTCTGCGGATTGATGATCGCTGCCAGTTCGTTCAGGCGCGGGTCCGGCACCGGTACGATGCCGACGTTCGGTTCGATGGTGCAGAACGGGAAGTTGGCCGCGGCGATGCCCGCCTTGGTCAGCGCGTTGAACAAGGTCGACTTGCCGACGTTGGGCAGGCCGACGATGCCGCATTTGATACCCATGTTTGACAGCTCTCTGGGGTGAAAGTGATTGGGGAAACAGCGACATAGGCGCTGCTTTTCCAATCATTCTCCGTACCGACCAACGGTCGGTACCTACCGCGCCAATTATTTCGGGGTGTGCAGCCGCTTCATCGCTTCGCTGAAATCGCCCTGCACCGCCAGCGGCAGCACGTCGATCGCATCATCGATGGCACGCGAAATCAGCAGCTCGTCGTCCTTGGACGGTCGACCGAGCACCCAGCCCACCACGCGGTCCTTGTGGCCGGGATGGCCGATACCCACGCGCAGGCGGTGGAACTTGCCATGGCCCAGCAGGCGGATGGTGTCACGCAGGCCGTTCTGGCCACCGTGGCCACCGTCGAACTTCAGCCGTGCCACGCCGGGCGCCAGGTCCAGTTCGTCGTGGGCCAGCAGGGTTTCTTCAGGTTCGATCTTCCAGAACCGCTGTGCGGCGGTGACCGACTTGCCACTGAGGTTCATGAAGGTGGCGGGCTTGAGCAGCCACACCGTCTGCCCGGCGATCTCGACCTTGGCGGTCTCGCCGAACAGCTTGCTGTCCACGTTCCAGCGCGCACCGGCTTTCTCGGCCAGGGCCTCAACGAAATGAAACCCGGCATTGTGCCGGGTCCGGGCGTGCTCCGATCCGGGGTTGCCCAGACCGACGATCAGTCGCAATCCTGCCATTGCATCTTCCTGGTACATGCCAGTACGGCGCCTGCCCGAAGGCAGGCTCCGCGAAGGCATTACTCGGCAGCCGCTGCTTCTTCAGCGTCGGCAGCTTCGCCCTTGCCGTGCTTGGCAGTGACGATCGCGTCGTCGTGGTCCTTGCCCTGCGCCAGCGCCGGGATTTCCACGCCCTTCGGCAGCTTGATGTCCGACAGGTAGATGATGTCACCGGCCTTCAGCTCGCCCAGGTCGACTTCGATCGACTCCGGCAGGTCCTTCGGCAGGCAGGTGATCGACACTTCCTTCAGTTCGTGGGCGACCACGACGTCGGCAGCCTTGCCAGCCGGCGAGGTGTCTTCGTTGATGAAGTGCAGCGGAACCGAAGCGGTCAGCTTCTCGTTCTCGTTCACGCGCAGGAAGTCCAGGTGCATGATCAGCTGCTTGTACGGATGGCGCTGCATGTCACGCAGCAGCACCTTCTGCACCTGGCCGTCCAGGTTCAGGTCCAGGATCGAGGCATAGAACCACTCGTTCTGCTGGGCCAGCCAGATTTCGTTGTGGTCCAGGCTGATGGCGACCGGCTCGGCGTTGCCGCCGTACACGATCGCCGGGATCACACCAGCGTGACGCAGGCGGCGGCTCGCACCCTTACGCTGCAGTTCACGCTTGGTGACCTTGATTTCATGGGTCTTCGACATTTTCGACTACTCAGGTTGTTGCCTTGCCTTGCGGCTTGGCGGTTGAAGGCACTTCCGCGACCAGAAGCGCCCGGTGTGTCCCTGCCGTTGCCGGCGGGGACGAAAAATCAATCGACGTACAGCGAGCTGACCGACTCGCCGAAGGCGATGCGGCGCATCGTTTCGGCCAGCATTTCCGCCACGCTCAGCTGGCGGATCTTGCTGCACACCCGCGCGGCGTCCTTCAGCGGGATGGTGTCGGTCACCACCAGTTCGTCGAGCTGGGAATTGGTGATGTTGTCCACTGCCGGGCCCGACAGCACCGCGTGGGTGCAGTAGGCAGCGACCTTGAGCGCTCCGCGCGCCTTGAGGGCAGCAGCAGCGGCGCACAGGGTGCCGGCGGTGTCGACGATGTCATCGACCATGACGCAGGTCTTGCCTTCGACGTCACCGATGATGTTCATCACGGTGGAGACGTTGGCGCGCGGGCGGCGCTTGTCGATGATCGCCAGGTCGGCGTCATCCAGGCGCTTGGCCACCGCACGGGCGCGGACCACGCCACCCACGTCCGGCGAAACCACGATCAGGTTCTCGGTGCCGTAGGCGCGCCAGATGTCGGCCAGCAGCAGCGGAGACGCATACACGTTGTCCACCGGGATATCGAAGAAGCCCTGGATCTGGTCGGCGTGCAGGTCGACGGTCAGCACGCGATCAGCGCCGGCGGTGCTGAACATCTTCGCCGCCAGCTTGGCGGTGATCGGCACGCGCGAGGAACGCATGCGGCGATCCTGGCGCGAGTAACCGAAGTACGGCACCACGGCGGTCACGCTGGCCACCGATGCGCGCTTGAGCGCGTCGATCAGCACCAGCAGTTCCATCAGGTTCTCCGCGCTCGGCGCCGAGGTCGGCTGGATCACGAATACGTCCTGCTTGCGGACGTTCTCTTCGATTTCCACCTGCACTTCACCATCGGAGAAGTGCGAGACCAGCGCCTTGCCCGGGCGGACTCCCAGTTCCTTGCAGATGTTCTGCGCCAGACGTTTGTTGGCGTTGCCGGAAAAGACCAGCAGGTTCGGGGACTCTTGCATCATGATTGTCTCGGGCGGGGACGAGTGGCGGGGATCCGGTAGCGGCAAGGACCACTTCGGCCCCTGCTGCTGACAACACCGCGGCTGTTCCCACGTCCCGCGCAGATGATGCGCTGGAAGGCGCGGACGCAGCCGCATTGGCAGGGGCGGGAGGATTCGAACCTCCGAATGCCAGGATCAAAACCTGGTGCCTTGGGCCTCTTGGCGACGCCCCTGCATTGATGAATCAGTGTTGCTCGAGTGCATCCAGCAGTGGCGAACGTGCAACGCCCGCAGCCACCCTTGCCCGCAACTCCTTCGACAACTTCGCTCGTCCCTGCTCGGCGGCAGCCTGCGAATCGAACTCGACGAAACAACCACTTCCCGAACCGGTCAGACGTGCCCTGCCGATGCCGCTCAACGCAGCGAGCGCGGCCTCGACGGCAGGCTCACGGCGGCGCAGCACCGGTTCAAACACGTTCCCGACCAGCGAGCCGGAAGCGAAGTCGCCTATTTTCGCCTGTGGGCTGTCGCGCGTCAAATGCGGATCTGCAAAAAGCGCGGGGGTCGGTACATGAACGCCGGGTTCGACGATCACATACCAGGCCGGCGGGAGGGTGATCGGCCGCAGGCATTCCCCCACGCCCTCGGCCCAGGCATTGTGACCGCGCACGAAAACCGGCACGTCCGCGCCCAAGCGAAGCCCCAGTGCGGCCAGCGCATCTTCATCCAGACCTGTGCCCCACAGCCGGTTCAACACCACCAGCACGGTGGCTGCATCGGACGATCCACCGCCAAATCCGCCACCGGCAGGAATGTTTTTTTCGACGACGATGTCGACACCCTGACTGACGTTCGCTTCTTTTTTCAGCAGGACAGCGGCACGCACCGCGAGGTCGTCGGCCTCGGCAACACCGGCCAGGCCTTGCCCCTGTCGGCATACCCGACCGTCTTCACGCAGGCGCAGGCCGATCCGGTCACCCCAGTCCAGCAGGCGGAATACGGTCTGCAACTGGTGATAGCCATCGGCGCGGCGGCCGGTGATATGCAGGAACAGGTTCAGCTTGGCCGGGGCCGGCCACCAGGACCAGCCCCCAACCTCAACATCGGCGCTCATGGCGCGCCCTGCCCCCACTGATCGACCAGCAGGCGCACCTTGGCGTCACCGTTGACCGCTTCCACCCGTCGCGGGAGTGCCGGACGCCCTGCTTCAGCCGGATACCAGTCCAGATACTGGATCACCCAGCCCATCTGCTGGATACGCCGTGGCCGGCCGTCTGCGTCACGCTCGATCTTTTCCGGCCCGGCGCTGTCACCGGCGGTCAGGCCACGCACCCATTCGGGCAGCTGGTTGACCGGGATATCCCATCCCGTGGTCTGCAACAGCAGTGCCTGCGCGTCTTCGCCTTCACGCGGACCGCCGGCCAGACCTTCCAGGCGCCCGCCCTCGTGGTGGCTGTCGCCGGTCAGCTTCCAGCTCTGGCGGGTGACCGGCGCACTCAACTCCACCACATACCGTGGGCCTTCCTGCTTCCAGTCGATACGGCCGCTGCCGCCCTCCTTGCCTTTGCTGACGGCCACCCGGCCCTGGAAATTCCAGTCCGCTGCCGATCGCAACGCCGCCACGCGCGCGGCTTCGGCCGCGGTGGCTTCGGCCGAAACCGTGGTGACCACCTCTGGTGCCGGGGTCTTCTGGCGGCCAACGGTGGTACAGGCACTCATCGCCAGGGTCACGGCCACCAGCAACAACGGCCGGATCAGGGAAACACTCATGGATTGAATTTCTCGCGGGCGCGCTGCAGCGCGCGGTTTTCAGGATCAAGCCGGGCCGCCTCTTCAAAGAAGTGGCGGGCCTCGTCATGTTTGCCCAGCACCCACAGCACCTCACCCACGTGGGCTGCGATCTCCGGGTCCTTGGCCAGGGTCCAGGCGCGACGCAGCTGCACCAGCGCATCGGCGTTGCGCCCCAGGCGATACAACACCCAGCCATAGCTGTCGACGATGGCCGCGTTGTCCGGCTCGGCCACGCGCGCGCGGTCGATCAACTCAAGCGCCTCCTGGTAACGACCGGTGCGGTCGGCCAGGGTGTAGCCCAGCGCGTTCAGCGCCGGCACGTTCTCCGGTTCGGTCACCAGGATCTTGCGCAGGTCAGCCTCGGCGCGGGCGACGTCATCGCGGCGCTCCCACGCCAGTGCGCGCGCATACAGCAGCCCGTTCTCATCGGGATACGCCGCCAGGCCACGGGCCAGCGCGTCCAGTTCGCCGGGCAGGTCGTCGGCACGCTGGCGCAGTTCGGCCTCCAGCAGGTAGGCATCGCGTCGCACATCGTCATCCACGCCGGCGTCGGACTGGATCGCATGCACTTCCTGCAGCGCCAGCGACTGGCGCCCCGCCAACCCCTGGGCATTGGCCGCGCGCAGGCGCGCTTCACTCAGTTCATCGCCGCCGGGCACGCTGTGATACCAGTTCACCGCCTCCGGATACCGCTTGAGGTACTCGGCGATCTTGCCCAGCAGCAGCCGCTGCGCCGGGTCGGGCTTGGCCGCCTGGCGCGACAGCTCGTTGTACAGGCCTGACAGCGCGGCATTGTCGCCCTGCTTGGCCAGCAGCGAAGCACGCATGCCCCAGGTCTGCACGTTCTGCGGCCCAACCGCCAGCACACGCTCAGCTGCGGCCGGCTGGCCCAGGCTGTCATAGGCAATCGCCACCGCGTTGCGCAGGTCCGGATCCTGCCGGGTCCTGGGCTCCACCTCGCGCAGCAGCGACAGCGCCTGGTCGGTCTGCCCGGCCTGCTGCAGCTGGCTGGCACGCAACAGGGCCACACGTGGCTCCTCGGGGAAGCGCTTGACCACTTCGTCGATCATGCGCCGTGCCAGCTCGGGCTTTTCCATGCGCAGGGCCAGCCGTCCGAACTCCTGCCAGGCCTCGATCTTCTGCGGGATGGCATTGGCATCGACCAGCTCGCCCAGTACCTGCGCGGGTATGGCCGGGTCGCGGCCGCCACCGATCAGGGCACCCAGGGCGAATTTCCAGCCTTCGTCGCCAGGCTCCTGCAACAACGCCTGGAGTTCGCGGCGCGCGGTCTTCACATCGCCCTGGCGCATCGCCAGCGCACCGGCGGCGCTGCGCATCGACTGCGAGCGCGGCGCGCGCTGTTGCCACAGGGCCAGCCCCTTGGCGGCGGCGGAATCCTCGTTGGCCAGCATCGCGATGCGGGTCGCGCGTTCGGCCAGGCCCGCATCGCCGTCGGTCTGCTCGGCGGCCTGCAGGTACCAGCGCGCAGCGTCGGCCAGTTTGCCGGCCTGCAGGGCGAATTCGCCGGCCATCACCGGTTCCAGGGCCAGTTGTTCGGTCGCCACGGGCCTTGCCGGGGCCTTGATCGGCGCCGCCGACAGGGCCTGGGCACAGGCCAGGGACAGCAACAGAACACTGGGGATGCGAATCAATGCGGGCATCGTCGGCATCGGGGCCTTAAAATGTCGTCCAATGGCCAGCAGCTTATCGCAAGCAACTGAACAATGACCCTGTGGGTGCTCGGACTGAATCACCAGACCGCACCGGTGGAACTGCGCGAACGCGCAGCCTTCGCCGGTGACGCGTTACCGCGCGCGCTCGGTTCGCTGCGCGATACCCCGCAGATCGCCGAGGCCGTGCTGCTGTCCACCTGCAACCGCACCGAGCTGTATGCGGTGGCCGATTCGGCGCAGGCGCTGGACCAGTGGCTGCATGCCCAGGCCGGCGACCTGCAGGGCTATCTGTACCAGCACGCCGGTGCCGAGGCCGTGCGCCACCTGTTCCGGGTGGCCACCGGGCTGGATTCGATGGTGCTGGGCGAGCCGCAGATCCTGGGCCAGGTGAAGGATGCCTGGTCGACCGCGCGCGACCACGGCCTGCTGGGGCAACGCCTTGACCGGCTGTTCCAGCAGACCTTCTCGGTGGCCAAGCGCGCACGCACCGACACCCAGGTCGGCGCCAACCCGGTATCGGTGGCCTCGGCCGCCGTGCGCCTGGCGCAGAACGCGTTCGCGCGCCTGGATGATTCCACCGTGCTGCTGGTCGGTGCCGGCGAGACCATCGAGCTGGCTGCGCGGCACCTGAGCGAAGGCAAGGTGCGGCGCCTGCTGATCGCCAACCGCACCCTGGCCCATGCGCAGGAACTGGCCAGCCGCCATGGCGGCGTGGCCCTGCCGCTGACCGAACTGGAGCGCCACCTGGCCGAGGCCGACGTGGTGTTCTCGGCCACCGCCGCGCGCGAACCGGTGATCCGCCGCGCCGCCGTGGCCGATGCGCTGCGCACGCGCAGGCACAAGCCGATGCTGCTGTTCGATCTGGCCGTGCCGCGCGACATCGAAGCCGAGGTCGGCACGCTCAACGATGCGTTCCTGTACACCGTGGACGATCTCGAGCGCGCGGTGGAAGACAACCGCCGTGGCCGCCGCGAGGCTGCCGCCGAAGCCGAAGCGATCATCGACCTGCAGGTTTCGCGCTTCGTGGAAACCCTGCAGGCCAGTGCCCACCAGGCACCGTTGCGGCAGCTGCGTGCTTTCGGCGAGGCCACCCGTGCCGAACTGCTGGAACGCGCGCGGCAGCAGCTGGCCAACGGCAAGCCCACCGATGAAGTGCTGGAACTGCTTGCCCACGGATTGACCAATCGCCTGCTGCATCCGCCGACCGCCGCGCTGCGCGCGGCCGCACTCAGTGGCGATGCCGACCTGACCCGCGCCGCCGAGCGCCTGTTCCCGGCTGTGCCGGGTTACCGCCACCCACCTGTGAGAACCGATGACGCCGACCCTGCGCCGTAAGTTGGAAGCGCTGGCCGAGCGCCGCGAAGAACTGGAACGCCTGCTTGCCGAACCGGAGGTGGTCGCCAACAACGCGCGCTTCCGCGATCTTTCGCGTGAGTTTTCCCAGCTCGAACCGATCGCTGCCGCACTGGCCGATGAAGTGCGCGCCAAGGCCGACCTGGCCGCTGCCGAGAGCATGCGTGCGGACCCGGACCTGCGCGAGCTGGCCGACGAGGAAATCGACGCTGCACAGGCGCGCCTGCAGGAGCTGGAGCAGGAACTGGCGCTGCTGCTGGTGCCACGCGACCCGCGCGATGAAGGCAACCTGTTCCTGGAAGTGCGTGCCGGCACCGGCGGCGACGAAGCCGCGATCTTCGCCGGCGACCTGTTCCGCATGTACGCCCGCTACGCCGAGCGCCAGGGTTGGAAGGTCGAGATCGAATCTGACAGCCCCGGTGAACACGGCGGTTACAAGGAGGTGGTGGCGCGGGTGGTTGGCCGCGGCGCGTTCTCGCGCCTGAAGTTCGAATCGGGCACCCATCGCGTGCAGCGCGTGCCGGCGACCGAATCGCAGGGCCGCATCCATACCTCCGCGGCGACCGTCGCGATCATTCCCGAAGCCGACGAAGTCGATGAGATCGTCATCAACCCGGCTGACCTGAAGGTCGACACCTTCCGCTCTTCCGGCGCCGGCGGCCAGCACGTCAACAAGACCGAATCGGCAATCCGCATCACCCACGTACCCTCCGGCGTGGTGGTGGAATGCCAGACCGAACGCAGCCAGCACGCCAACCGCGACAAGGCGATGAAGCGCCTGAAGGCGCAGCTGCTGGATGCCGAGCGCCAGCGCCACGACGCCGCACAGGCCGAATCGCGGCGCCTGCAGGTCGGCAGCGGTGACCGCAGCCAGCGCATCCGCACCTACAACTTCCCGCAGGGCCGGATCACCGACCACCGCGTGGAAGGGCTGACCCTGTACGACCTGCCCAATGTGCTGGCCGGTGACCTGGATCCGTTGCTGCAGCGCCTGAGCCACGAACACCAGGTCGACGCGCTGGCCCAGCTCTCGGCGGGCTGAGCCGATGTCGGCCTGGCAGCAGCGGCAGCACCTGCAGCAGGCGATAGCCCGCCAGCCCGGCGACTTCGTTGCCTGGGTGATGCTGGCCGACCTGGAACTGGAAGCCGGCGATATCGCCGCGGGCGAACAGGCGGCGCGGCGCGCGCTGCAGCTGCGGCCGAACCATCCTGAAGCACTGGCCCGGCTCGGTCGCGTGGCCTGGATGGCCGGTGCGCATGCCGATGCGGCCACCTTGCTGCGGCAGGCGTCAGCGATGGTGCCTGAACATCCGGGCATTGCGCTGTGGCTGGGCCATGCGCTGGAAGATGCCAACGACGCCGAAGGTGCAGCGGCGGCCTATCGCCGCGCGCATGCGCTGCTGCCCGATGAACCTTACGTTGCCGCGCAGCGCCTTGCCTGGCAACGGCGCCTGTGCGACTGGCAGGACGTGGATGCGCTGGCCGCGCAGGTGCGCGGCGCGCTCGCCTCCGGCCAGGGTGTGGTCGAGCCCTTTGCATTCCTGAGTGAAGACGCCAGTGCGGCCGAACAGCTGACCTGCGCGCGTGCGCGCGCGGCCGCCGTCGCCGCATCGGTACGCGTGTTGCCGGCGACGCGGGTACGCGGGCGCGGACCACTGCGGATCGGTTTCCTGTCCAACGGTTTCGGTGCCCATCCCACCGGGCTGCTGACCGTTGCCCTGTTCGAGCAGTTGCGCACCGACCCGGCGCTGCAGCTGCATCTGTTCGCGCTCAATGGCGATGATGGCAGCCGCATCCGCCAGCGCCTGCAGGCCGCCACGCAGCTGCATGACGTGGCCGCACTGCGCCACGCCGATACGGCCGCGCGCATCCGCGCGCAGGGCATCGACCTGCTGTTCGATCTGCGCGGCTGGGGCGGCGGCGGCACGCCGGAAGTACTGGCGATGCGCCCTGCCCCGCTGCAGCTGAACTGGCTGGCCTACCCCGGCACGTCCGGCGCGCCATGGCTGGACGCGGTGATCGGCGACGACTTCGCACTGCCGCCGGCGCTGGAACCGCACTACAGCGAGCGCGTGCTGCGCCTGCCGCGTGCGTTCCAGCCCTCCGACAACACCCGTGTACTGGAACCGGCGCCGACCCGCGCAGGCTGCGGCCTGCCGGAACAGGGGGTGGTGTTCTGCTGCTTCAACAACAGTTACAAGCTCAACCCGCGCAGCATGGGCCGTGCCTTCGCGGTGCTGCAGGCGGTGCCCGGCAGCGTGCTGTGGCTGCTGTCCGGCCCCGGCCAGGCCGATGCACGGCTGCGTGCCGCCGCACAGTCTGCCGGCCTTGATCCGATGCGGCTGGTATTCATGGCCAAGCTGCCGCATCCACAGTACCTGGCACGGTACCGGCTGGCCGACCTGTTCCTGGACACCACCCCGTACAACGCCCATACCACCGCATCGGATGCGCTGTGGGCCGGCTGCCCGGTACTGACCTGCCCCGGCGAGGCCTTCGCCGCGCGCGTGGCCGGCAGCCTCAACCATCACCTGGGGCTGGCGCGGATGAACGTCGCCGATGATGCCGCGTTCATCGCCACCGCCACTGCGCTTGGCAACGATCCGGCGGCGTTGGCCGCACTGCGCTCCGAGCTGGCACGCGCGCGTGAACACAGCAGCCTGTTCGACATGGCCGGGTTTGCCGTTGACTTGTCTGCGTTGCTGCAGCAGCTGGCTGCCGAGCATGGCTGGCAGGGCGCAGCGGAGCCGACGGCGTAGCGTCGACCGCTGGTCGAGCATGGGGCGCAGCGCGGGGGGCAGTTTCCTGCCGATGCGAATCGACATCCGCTGGCACCCAGCTGCGCTACCCTCGGGGTTCCTTCAAGCGTGGTGCACCGATGGGCAAGCTCAAGCGCAAGGACTACGACGAACTGCTGCAGCCCCTGCAGCTGGAACTGACGGCGATGGCACGCTGGGTGCAGCACAGCGGGCAACGCCTGCTGGTGCTGTTCGAAGGACGCGACACCGCCGGCAAGGGCGGCGCGATCCAGGCCATCAGCCAGCACCTCAACCCGCGCCAGTGCCGGGTGGTGGCGTTACCGAAGCCTACCGACCGCGAAGCCACGCAATGGTATTTCCAGCGCTATGCGAACCACCTGCCCGCGGCCGGCGAGATCGTGCTGATGGACCGCAGCTGGTACAACCGCGCCGGCGTCGAGCGGGTGATGGGCTACTGCAGCGAAGCGGAATACCAGCAGTTCCTGCGCCAGGCGCCGGTGTTCGAACAGCTGCTGGTGGATGACGGCATCCTGCTGTTCAAGTACTGGTTGTGCGTGGACCAGGAGCAGCAGGAGAAGCGTTTCGCCGAGCGCCATGTCGACCCGTTGAAGGGCTGGAAGCTGTCGCCGGTGGATCTGAAATCGCGCAGCAAGTACAGCGCCTATACCGAAGCACGCGAGGCGATGCTGCGCGCCACCCATCGTGACGGCGCGCCGTGGACGCTGGTGGATTTCAACGACCAGCGGCTGGGCCGCTTGACGCTGGTACGCAATCTGCTGGACCGCCTGCCGGATACACGGGTGGATGCACCGCTGCCCGAGTTGCCGAAGCTGAAGGGCAAGCTGCATCGCGAGCACTACGATGTACTGAAGCCGATCGAGGATTTCCTGGTCGAGGAATAGGGTGGTTCTCGGCAGGGCTGCGCCCTGCACCTGCCGAAGCCAGAGCAACAGCAACGGCAACGGCAACAGCGGGTATTCCGTGGGATGGCGGGGCGGTGTCGGAGTGCGGGGACGCCGCAAGTACGTCCCTGTAGGCTTGGCAGCCGCTTGCTCGTGTGCGCGTTCCTGCGCACACGGCAAGACCGGGGTTGGGCGTCCTGCCCAACCCGCCCGCGGCCTGCCTCGGGCCCATGCGGCTGACACCCCGCACTCCGACACCGCCCCACCTCTGACAGATTCCGATGGCTGTTGGTAGGTGTCGACCTTGGTCGACACGGTAGATCCACGCCATGCGTGGATGCTTTTCGTTTCCCATTCGAAACATTCGATTCCGATGGAGATTCATCCACGCATGGCGTGGATCTACTGCAGATCGCGGAAAACTGTCGAAGGCGGGGTGGGTCCGGTTGAAGGGGTGTGAGCGGCATGGATGCCGCGACCAAGCCCCCATGGGTGAGGGCGCTTTGCTTGCGAAGCACTGCTTCGCAAGCGCCCGAACGCACAGCCGCCAGCGGCTGGGCCGGACCGCGGAGCGGAGTTTACGGCGTCCCCTTCAACCGGACCCACCCCGCCTACCCACAGGAAACCCGCTTTTGACGTTGACGTTGACGTTGACGTTGCATTGAGCAGGTGCAGGGCCGCAGGCCCTGCCGACCAACCCACTACTTGGCAGCAGCGATCTGCTTTTCGATGTCGGCGGCAGTCACCGGCCCGAGGAAGCTGTGCGCCAGCTTGCCCTGCGGATCGATCAGATGGGTCATCGGCAGCCCGCGCGGCGTGGCGAAGTCGGCCGGCGGATCGAACGGATCCACGATCACGATCGGGTAAGTCACCGGATGCTTGACCAGGAACGTCTGCATTTCCTTCGCCTCGATATCCTCGTAGGCCAGCCCGACCACTTCGATGTTGCTGCGCATCGCATGCAGCGCCGACAGTTCCGGCATTTCCTTGCGGCAGGGGGCACACCAGGTCGCCCAGAAATTCACCACCACCCACTTGCCACGATGCGCGGCCAGGTCGTAGTCGCTGCCATCGACCGCCTTCATCTTCAGCGTCGGGAACTCAGCGGTCACGCGCTCGGCAGGCGTCTCCTCGACCGGCGCCGGCACGGTCGGCGTCGGCGCCTGCGCCGGTGGCTGGCTGCTGGCCGGGGTGGGTTCCTGCGCGGGTTTGCAGGCGGCCAGCACCAGCAGCACGGCCAGCAGCAACGGGGTCTTGCGGATCATGGGGCATCTCCGGATTCGGGATAGATATCGCTGACGCGACGCTTGAGGCGTTCACGCATCGGCAGGCGCAACTCGTCCAGTGCTGCAAGCGCAGCGCGGCCAAGGCTGTCGTCGCGGTACGGCAGGTGCTGCTCGGCCACCGGAATACGCAGCTGGGTGCATTCGTACAGATCGCCCAGGCTGACCTGGTCCAGGTCGCGGGCCAGCAGCCACTCGCCACGTTCGTCGCGGCGCAGCAGGCCGATGCCCTCCAGATTGCAGGCCAGGTCCTGCAGCAGCGAATCGGTCAGCATCGGTTCCAGCCGCAGGATCTCGTCATCGGCCAGTCCCTTGCCCTTGGCGCGGGCCTGCTGGAAGCGGCCGAGCAGCCGCAGCAGGCCGTAGAACTCGTAGCCCTGCGGCAGGCGCAGTTCCACCGGCTGATAGCGGAAGGCCGCCATCGACGAAGCCAGCGACGCGCCCAGCAGCACCGCCACCCAGCACAGGTAGATCCACAGCAGCAGGATCGGCACGAAGGCCACCGTGCCATACAGCTTCTGGTAGGACTGGAAGCTGCCCAGATAGGCACCGATGCCCCACTTCACCAGTTCCAGGATCACCGCCGCGAGGATCGCACCCGGGATCGCATGCCGCCACTTCACCGTGTGGTGTGGCACCACCCGGAACATCAGGGTGATGCACACGAATTCGATCAGGATCGGCGCCAGCCGCAACGCAAGATCGGCCAACCAACGCCCTTCCTGGGTGCCGAACAGCGGCATGGCAAAGACCCGCGCCGACACCGCCAGCGATGCAGCGGCGAGCATCGCGCCCAGGGTGAGCACGGTCCAGTACACCAGGAAGCGGGTCAGCCGAGGTCGGCTGCTGCCCACCCGCCAGATCTGGTTGAAGGTCTCTTCGACACTGTTGAGCGTGATCAGCAGCGAGATGACCAGCGCGATGAAACCGGCGGCCGTCAGCTGCCCCGCACTGGCCGAGAACTGCCGCAGATAGCCTTCAGCGGCACGGGCGGCATTGGGCACGAAATTGGAGAAGACGTAGTCGCTGAGCTGATCGCTCCAGCGATCGAAGACAGGGAAGGCCGAGAGCACGCCAAATACAACGATTGCCAACGGCACCAGCGCGAACACCGTGGTGTAGGCCAGGGCAGCGGCGGCCTGGAACAGGCGGTCGTCGAGGAAGCGGCGCCACAGGAAGCGGCCGAAGCTGGCGGCGCGTGCGCGATCCCGCGCGCGCTCCATCCACAAATTGAGCGTATCCAAAGGTTCCATCGGCGCAAGGGTACCCGATGCGGAATCGATGCAGGATAGCCATACTGGTGTCCACACGATGAGGAGAGCTGGGCGCGATGGGCGAAATCCTGGTGCTGTACTACAGCCGCGGCGGTTCGGTGGCACGGCTGGCGCGCCAGATCGCGCGGGGCATCGGCGAGGTGCCGGGCATGTCCGCGCGGCTGCGCACGGTGCCGCCGGTCGCCGCCGTCACCCAGACCGCGCAGCCGCCGGTGCCCGATGACGGCGCCCCCTACGTGAGCGTGCAGGATCTCGTCGAGTGCCAGGGCCTGCTGCTGGGCAGCCCTACCCGCTTCGGCAACATGGCCGCACCGGTCAAGCATTTCCTGGATGGTCTGGGTGCCGAATGGGTGAATGGCACGCTGGCGGGCAAGCCGGCTGGCGTGTTCACTTCCACTGCCTCGATGCATGGCGGCCAGGAGTCGACCCTGCTGTCGATGCAGGTACCCCTGCTGCACCACGGCTGCGTGATCGTCGGCATCCCGTTCACCGAACCGGCACTCAGCCATACCACCAGCGGCGGCACCCCCTATGGCGCCAGCCACGTGGCCGGCGCCGCCGACGACCCGCAGCCGACCGACGACGAAGCGGTGCTGGCACGTGCACTGGGCCGGCGGGTGGCCGACATCGCCCAGCGGCTGGCCCGATGAGCGCCGCGCCGCGCACGGTGCTGCTGCTGGCGCTGATGGCACTGGCGGCGCTGTACGCGGGCTGGTTCATCAATGACAAGCACTGGCTGGCCACCCAGCTGGTGTTCACCGCGCCGCCACTGGCGCTGGCCATCGCGCTGCGACTGGGCTGGCGCAAGGCCGGCTTCTGGTCGGCCGTGCTGGCCCTGGGCTGGTTCAGCCACGGCGTAATGAGTGCCTGGAGCCACCCCGAAACACGCTGGCTGGCGCTGCTCGAAATCGTGCTGGCGCTGCTGGTCATCTTCTCGGCCAGCCTGCCCGGCCTGCGCGCCCGATTCGGGCGCAGGCGCTGACGCTGCGCCCGGCGGGCCGTATCATCTGCATTCCCGGCCCCGCGCCGCTGTACCGCCCTGGTTTCGCGCATGCACATGATGGAAGAACTCCTGGTCGTCACCACCGGTGGCACGATCGACAAGATCTACTTCGACGACAAGTCGGATTACCAGATCGGCGACCCGCAGATCGGCATGATCCTGCGCGAGCTGGGGGTGACCTTTCGTTTCAACGTGATTCCGATCCTGCGCAAGGATTCGCTGCACATCAACGATGACGACCGCGAGCTGATCCGGGCGACCATCGCCGCGCAGCCGACCCGCCACGTGCTGGTGACCCACGGCACCGATTCGATGGTGCAGACCGGCAAGGTGCTGGCCACCATCCCCGACAAGACCATCGTGATGACCGGTGCGCTGAGCCCGGCACGTTTCCGGGGTTCGGATGCGGAGTTCAACATCGGCTGTGCGATCGGTGCGGTGCAGTCGCTGCCGACCGGTGTGTTCATTGCAATGAACGGCCGCATCTTCGATCCGCAGCATGTGCGCAAGAACGTGGCGGCAAACCGCTTCGAGTCGGTCTGAGAAACAGCAGCCGAGCGCAGCACCAAGGTCCGCAGCCGGAACAAGGCGTACCGACCAAGGTCGGCACCTACCTGAAACAGAACGCCCCGGCCGGAGCCGGGGCGTGCCCATGGAGAGGGACTTGGGCTCAGTACTGGGCGTTGACGGTTACGCCCGAGAAGGTGCTGTAGGCCTTCACCCGTACGTGCCAGACGCCGGCCGCCGGGCTGTTGACGGTGCAGGTCTCGGCGTTGCCGCTCAGGTACGGGCGGCAGGTGTACACGGTGTCGGTCGGTGCGCTGCCCTGGCGCAGGTACAGGTCCGCATCGCCGCTGCCGCCGCTGATCGCCACGCGCAGCTGGCTGCTGCCGGCCGGCACGTTGACGGTGTAGCTCAGCGACGCGCCACTGGCCGCGCCCAGGCCGGTCACCGGCACATTGTTCTGCAGCACGGTGCCACCCGGGTTGGGCGTGGTGCCGTTGATCGCTGCAGCCACCGCCGCATCGGCATCGATGATGCCTGCACCACACCCACCCGAGCAGGCGCCAGGCAGCGGCCGTGCGGTGCTCTTGATGATGCTTTCCACCTGCGCCGGGCTGAGCGGGCTCGGTGCCACCGACTGCATCAACGCGACCACACCGGCCACATGCGGCGCCGCCATCGAGGTGCCGTTGTAGGAGGCATAGCTGGCGCTGCCCGGGGTGGTGGTGCCGGTGTTGAGGGTGGACAGGATGCCCTGGCCCGGCGCGGAGATATCGATGCCGGTGCCGTAGTTGGAGAAGCTGGCACGCGCACCGGCCGAGGTGGTGGCCGCCACTGCCACCACGTTGGCGCAGTTGGCCGGCACCGACGAGGACACATTGGTGTTGCTGTTGCCGGCCGCCACCACCACCGTGGTGCCACGGCCGACCGCACCGTTGATCGCGTTCTGGTAGGTGGTCGAGCAGCTGCCACCACCGCCCAGCGACATGTTGATGACCTCGGCCGGATTGGCATTGGCCGGTACGCCGCTGACGGTGCCACCGGAGGCCCAGACGATCGCGTCGGCAATGTCGGAGGTGTAGCCGCCGCACTTGCCGAGCACGCGCACCGGCACGACCTTGGCATTGAACGCAGTACCGGCCACGCCGGTGCTGTTGTTGGTCACCGCCGCAACGGTGCCGGCCACATGGGTGCCGTGCCAGCTGGAGTTGGAGGCCGGATAGCCGGCGCCGCACTCGTTGGCACCGTACCAGTCGCCTTCATCGTTCGGGTTGTTGTCACGGCCGCCACCATCGCGCGCCATTGCCGCGTCGCTGATGAAATCGTAGCCGGGCAGAATGTTGGCGTTGAGATCGGGATGGTTGGTGATGCCGGTGTCGATCACCGCCACGACCACGCCGGTGCCGGTGGCCTTGTCCCACGCCGGGCGCACGTTGATCGAGGCATTGGAGGTGCCAAAGCCCCACTGCTCGCTGAAACGGGTGTCGTTGGGAGTCAACGTCGCACGCATGATCTGGTCGACTTCGACGTATTCCACGTTCGGGTCGGCAGCAAGCTTGCGCATCAGCAACTCCGCTTCTGCCGGGTCCAGCGCCCGATCGGTCCTGACCAGGGTCGGGCCGACGGCGAGCTTGCGGACCTCCTGCAGGCCCAGCGCGCGGCCCTGGCTGCTGGCAAGGCCGGCAGCGGCGGTCTTCAGCGAAGAGGCCAGCGCGGTGGTGTTGGCCACCGGCGCACTGCCGTCGCGGAATTTCACGATGAAGCGCTGGTGGGTCGGCGCGGACTGCAGACCACTGAGCTGGACATCACCGGCCAGCGCAGGCGTGGCCAGCAGCAGCGATGACAGGACAGACGCACCAAGGACCACCCACACACGACGCACACGCGTTTGCGTAACCTGGGACATCGGATTTCCCTTCTAATGGTAGGAATGCCGGAATCGGCAGAAGCACCGGCCTGAACCGTTGGCTGGCTTGCAATGGCGAGGTTCGGGTCCGGCGAGTCAGCGGATTCCCCTGTCGATCCGCCGTGCTTGTGACGCTAGTGGCTGAAACCGGACACCACAAGATTTTCAGCGTCTTTTCAGCAAGATGAAATGTTGGATCTGAGACTTTCCGGGTCGAAGGTTTGTGAAGGTGAAGGAACTTTCGCGTCACCTGCACGGACCTGACTGCGTTTTGTCTTGTCCCTGGATGTCTTTGCTGACATCGGCGCCTGTGTCGCCGGGCATGGCCCCAGAACGCAGAAAGCCCGTCACAAGGACGGGCTTTCAGGAACAGCGCCGGGCATAGCCCGGCGCTACCGGTTCAACGCGGGCGATCAGCCCAGCTTGACCAGCCAGTTGTGACGGTCCGGCAGGCGGCCGTACTGGATGTCGGTCAGCTCCTTGCGCAGCGACATGGTCACTTCGCCGGCCGGTGCGTTGATGTCGCCCACCGAGAAGCCCTCGCCCTTGAGCTGGCCGATCGGGGTGACCACCGCGGCGGTGCCGCAGGCGAACACTTCGGCGATCTCGCCCGAGGTCACGCCCTGCTTCCACTCGTCGATGGTGACCTTGCGCTCTTCGACCTTCATGCCACGGTCGCGTGCCAGCTGCAGGATGCTCTCGCGGGTGATGCCCTCAAGGATGCTGCCCGACAGCTGCGGGGTGACCAGGGTGCCGTCCTTGTAGACCAGGAACACATTCATGCCACCCAGTTCTTCCAGGTACTTGCCCTCAACCGGATCCAGGAACAGCACCTGCGAGCAGCCCTGCGCCTGCGCCTTCTGCTGCGGCAGCAGCGAGGCGGCGTAGTTGCCACCACACTTGGCCGCGCCGGTGCCGCCCTTGGCTGCACGCGCATACTCGGTGGACAGCCAGATCGACACCGGGGCCACGCCCTTGGCGAAGTACGGGCCGGCCGGGCTGGCGATCACGTAGTAACCGGCCTTGTGCGCGCCGCGCACGCCGAGGAAGGCTTCGTCGCCGATCATGAACGGACGGAAGTACAGGCTCGACTCATCGGCCGACGGCACCCAGGCGCTGTCGACGGCGATCATCTGCTTGAGCGATTCGACGAAAATCTCCACCGGCAGTTCCGGCAGCGCCAGGCGCTGCGCCGAACGCTGCAGGCGACGGCCGTTGGCATCGGGGCGGAAGGTCCAGATCGAGCCGTCGGCATGGCGGTAGGCCTTGATGCCTTCGAAGATTTCCTGGCCGTAATGCAGCACCGCGGCGGCCGGGTCCAGCTGCAGCGGGCCGTAGGCACGCACGTTGGCGTTGTGCCAGCCGGTGTCCTTGTCCCAGCGCACTTCCACCATGTGGTCGGTGAAGTGCAGGCCGAAGCCCGGCTTCTCCAGGATCTGGGCGCGCTCTTCAGCGCTGCGCGGGTGGTCCGAACGGGTGACGGCGAAGCTGGGAATGGACTGGGACACCGGAGATTTCCTGTTCTGGTTGCGGGTAATGCCGGGCCCGCGTCGCTGCGGGCCGTGGGTCAAAGCATGCCGGTTTCGAGCCGGGCGGCCTCGGACATCATGTGCTGGTTCCATGGCGGATCGAACACCAGCTCGACGTCGGCCTCGGCCACCGTCGGGATCATTTCAAGCTTGCTGCGCACGTCATCGACAAGGATGTCGCCCATGCCGCAGGCAGGCGCGGTCAGGGTCATCTTCACATCGATCTCGCGCTGGCCCGCGTCCAGGTGCTTGATCTCCACCTCGTAGACCAGGCCCAGTTCGACGATGTTGACCGGGATCTCCGGATCGAAGCAGGTGCGCAGCTGCTGCCACACCAGCTGTTCGACCTGCTCGTCGCTGGCATCGTCGGGCAGCTCCAGCGGTGCCGGCGCCTCCTTGCCGATGGCATCGCCATCCTTGCCGGCGATCCGGAACAGGTTGCCCTCGACGAACACCGAATAGCTGCCGCCCAGCGCCTGGGTGATGTACCCATAGCTGCCTGCCGGCAAGGTCACGGTATCGCCCTGCGGGACCATCACGGCCTCGCAATCGCGTTCGAAGTGGACAGGTTCGCTGCTACGGGAATACATGGGGACCGATATGGGGCCGTGGCCGCAGCCACGCAAGACGGCATTCTAGCCCAGCGGCCCGGGCCCCGCCGGTGCACTGCGGCAAACCACAGTATCCTGTGGACGACCTTCAGGAAGCTTCGATGTCCTCCAATGCCGCACCTGCCAGGACCGTAACCTGGCTCTGGCCCATCATGTTGTTGCTGGCGCTGGCCACCGCCCCTCTCGCCTGGATGCTGATCGCGCTGTTCACCGGCCGCCCTGCGGGCTGGATGGCGGTGCTGACCGCGCTGGAACTGGTGTTCATGCTGCGTCTGGGCACGCTGGGGCCCGGCAGGCTGCGTATCGCGCTGGTCGTGCTGGGCACGCTGCTGGTGACGGCAGTCTCGAACTGGGCCATCGCCAGCGCCTGGATGGGCGGTTCGATGGGATTGAACCCCTGGGACGCTTCGCTGCGCATGGGCCCGCACCTGGCCTGGACGCTGATCACCCTGGCCAATGGCGTGGTGGAATGGCTGTGGCTGGCGGTGGGCGTGGTCGTGGGCGCCTGGCTGGCGCGCTGATCGGGTAGAGCCGCGGGGGGGGGGGGCCGCCCGCCCCACACGCCGCCCACGAGAGACCCCCCCCCCCCCCCCCCCCCGCCCCCCGCCCCCCCCCCCCCAACACAGCCCCCCCCCCCACCCGCCCACC
>NZ_JBRRDR010000017.1:0-84958 GCF_056759755.1 Stenotrophomonas sp. STEN046 | reverse complement strand
GGTTGAGGGGGCGTGAGCCGCATGGATGCGGCGACCGAGCTTACATGGACGTACTTGCAGCGCCCCCCTCAACCGGACCCACCCCGCCATCCCACGGAATGCACGCTGTTGCTTCGGCAGGTGCAGGGCTGCAAGCCCTGCCGGAACCCACCACCGCTCAGCAAGTCTCAGCCAACGCAGCGCGGGGACGCCCCAGCCATGCCAGCAGCAGGCCCGATGCGGCCAACAGGCCACCCGCCACCGGAATGGCGGCATAGCCCAGGCCCGAACTGATCACCGCCCCGCCCAATGCCGCACCCACCGCATTGCCGAGATTGAACGCACCGACGTTGATCGACGACGCCAGGCCTGGCGCCTCGCTGGCCGCCTGCATCACCCGGATCTGCAACGGCGGCACGATCGCGAACGTCGCCGCGCCGAACAGCAGTACACCCAGCGCCGCCGTCGCGTGATTCATGAAAGCCAGCGGCAGCACGAACATCAGCACGGCCAGTACCGCCAGCAGGATCCGGGTGGCGCCATCCAGCGACCAGTCGGCCATGCGGCCACCGATGCCATTGCCGAAGGTGAAGCCGATGCCGATCAGTGCCAGCGACATCGCCACGAAGGCGTTGGACGCACCGGTCAGCTCGGTCAGCACCGGTGCCACGTAGGTGTACAGGGTGAACATGGCACCAGCACCCAGCACCGTGGTGGCCATCGCCAGCAGCACCTGCGGCTGCGCGATCGCCTTCAGCTCGCGGCGCACATCCGGGCGCGGTCCTGCCGCTGAGGGCGGCAGTGCCATCGCCAGCGCGCTGATCGCAACCACACCGAGTACGGCGGTGCCGGCAAAGGCCAGGCGCCAACCCAGCTGCTGGCCGACCCAGGTGGCCAGCGGCACGCCGCCGATGTTGGCGATGGTCAGGCCCATGAACATCGTCGCTACCGCCGCAGCCTGCTTCTCCTTCGGTACCAGGCTGGCGGCAACCACCGCGCCGATGCCGAAGAACGCACCGTGGTTGAGGCTGGTGACCAGCCGTGACAACAGCAGCAGTCCGTAGCTGGGCGCCAACGCCGACAGCAGGTTGCCGACGATGAAGATCGACATCAGCAGCATCAGCGCGGTGCGCTTGCCGAAGCGGCCCATCAGCAGGGTCATGACCGGTGCGCCCAGCATCACGCCCACCGCGTAGGCGGTGATCAGCATGCCAGCGGTTGGGATGCTGACCCCGACGCCGCTGGCAATGACCGGCAGCAGACCCATCGGGGTGAACTCGGTGGTGCCGATGGCGAATGCACCGACAGCAAGGGCGAGCAAGGCGGCTCTGGAATTCATGGGGATTGCCTGCGTGGGGGCAGGCCCTGTGGAAAATGAGCGCGTAGCCTGCGCGCTTTGCCGGCCGGGAGTAAGCCTCGCCCCGGGAAAACACTGTTGACCACGATTCACAGCTGACGGAAACCGCCCCGCCGGGCAAAGCGTGCCGCATAACGCAGAACCCCCGGCGCTGGCCGGGGGTTCGGGAGAGTGCTTACCAGTTGCCGGCGCCCGGCACGTGGTGCTCGCGTGCGCGGCGGCGCATCAGCAGGTTCAACCACTCCACCAGCACCGAGAAGCCCATCGCGGCGTAGATGTAGGGCTTGGGCACGTGCACGTCCAGGCCGTCCAGGATCAGCACCGCACCGATCAGCAGGATGAAGGCCAGGGCCAGCATCTTCACGGTCGGGTTGGCGTCGATGAATCGGCCCAGCGGGTTGGCCGCCAGCAGCATCACCGCCACCGACAACAGGATCGCGGCCACCATCACCGGCACATGGTCGGCGATGCCGACAGCGGTGATCACCGAATCCAGCGAGAACACGATGTCGATGACGGCGATCTGCGCGATCACATAGCCGAACACGGCCGAGGTCTTGGTGGTGCTCGGGTCTTCATCCTCGCCACCGGTGATCATTTCCCTGATCTCCATGCAGCCCTTGATGATCAGGAACAGGCCGCCGACGATCAGCACCAGGTCGCGGATGGAGATGCCCATGCCGGCCACGGTGAACAGGTTGGCTTCCATGTGCGCCAGGTAGGCCAGCGATACCAGCAGGCCGATGCGGGTGATGCAGGCCACGGCGATACCGAGCTTGCGTGCGAACGGGCGGCGATGCTCGGGCAGCTTGCTGACGGCAATGGAGATGAACACCAGGTTGTCGATGCCGAGCACGATTTCCAGCGCGCTCAGGGTGAACAAGGTCAACCAGACGTTGGGATCGGCGAGAAACTCAAGGGACATGGGAAGTCTTCAACAAGGGGGAGGAAGAAGGATCAGGCGGCGCCGGCCGGGAACAACCGCGGCACCAGCACCAGGGCCCAGCACAGCAGCACGTTCATCATCAGCACGAACACCGCTGCCGAACCCATGTCCTTGGCGCGACCGGCCAGCTCGTGGATCTCCGCGCCGTAGCGCTCGATCACCGCCTCGATGGCCGAGTTGGCCAGTTCCATCGCCAGCACCAGCAGCATCGAGCCGATCATCAATGCGCGCTCGACCGGTGTCTGGCCCAGCCACAGCGCCAGCGGCGCCAGCAGCACCAGAAGGTAGACCTCCAGCCGGAACGAGGATTCGTGCAGCCAGGCAGCACGCAGGCCCTGCCAGGACCAACGGGCAGCCTGGAAGATGCGGCGCGGGCCGCGGGGCATGTGGCCGAACTGATCAGCCACGGGAGGAACAACCAGCAACAGGGGCGCGGCGCAGCGACCGCTCAGACGCACGGCAGGGAATCATGGGTGCACAGGGATAGGCAGATGGCCCCCATTTTGCCACAAGGGCGGCAACGGCACCCCCGGACCCCGCTCCGGGGCCCGGGCCAATGGCCCGTCACGGCCAAGCGCGACGCCAGGCCAGCTCCTATGATGGATACCCCCTGCCCTGCCGGAGCGCCTGATGGCCCATCCCCGCACCTGCCTGATCCTCCTTGGCCTGCTGGCCGCGCCACTGGCCCAGGCGCTGAGCCCGCCGGCACCGCCGCGGGTACCCGAACAGGTCTCCAACGTCGCCTGGGCCGGGGATATGGCGACATTCGCCGCAGCTGACCGCACCGCGCCGCCGCCCAAGGGCGGCATCGAATTCATCGGCAGCTCGTCCTTCCGCATGTGGGACAGCCTGGCCCGTGACTTCCCCGGGCAACCGGTGTTCAACCGTGGCTTCGGCGGCTCGGAGGTGCGCGACAGCACCTGGTATGCCGGCCAGGCCATCGTGCCGTATGCGCCCTGCAAGGTGTTCTTCTACGCCGGCGACAACGACCTCAACAGCGGCCGCAGCGCCACCCAGGTGCGCGACGATGTGGTTGCCTTCGTACAGCGCGTGCACCGCGACCTGCCCAGGACAAAGGTCGAGTACGTGTCGATCAAGCCCAGCCCGTCGCGGGCGCACCTGCTGCCGGCGATCAACGATGCCAACGCGATGATCCGGGTGGCGCTGGCGAAGCTGCCCAACACCGGCTACACCGACGTCTACACGCCGATGCTTGGAGCCGACGGCCAGCCCGATGCATCGCTGTTCCGCGAAGACATGCTGCACATGACGCCGGCCGGCTATGCGATCTGGACCAAAGCGCTGGCGCCCAAGGTCAACTGCAACTGATTGATCCCGAGGTTGCCGGCCAGCGGCCGGCACTACCGGAAACGCCCATCCACGCATGGCGTGGATCTACGGTTGGTTCAATCCACGCATGGCGTGGATCTACTGATCGGTCGGTGGCATGGAAATCAGCAGCCGGTAACCTGTCGAAGGCCGGGCGCAGCCCGGCCCTCAGCGGAAAACAACCGTCGCGGCGGTGCCCTTGCCGGGCTCGCTTTCCAGGCTGACCTTCCAGCCGAAGCGATCGCACAGCCGGCGCACGATCGACAACCCCAGCCCCGTTCCCTGCGGGCGGCTCGGTTCGGCGCGGTAGAACGGTTCGAACGCACGTGACAGGGCTTCGGCCGACATGCCGATGCCGGTATCGCGCACCACCACGCGATCGTTGAGCACCTGCACGTCGATCCGGCCTTCGTCGGTGTAGCTGCAGGCATTGCGTACCAGATTGCTGACCACCACCTGCAGCACCCGCGGCGGTGCATGCAGCTGCACCGGTCCGTCGCTGTGCAGGTGCACCGCCACCGGGCGGTTGACCAGCAGTTCGTTGGCGTTGTCGACCTCGTAGCGCACGATATCGTTGACGTCGAACAGTTCGACCTGGGGTTCGACATCGGCCTCGCGGGCCAGGATCAGGAAGGCATCGATCACCGCTTCCATATCGCGGCCGGCACGCTGGATGCGCTGCAGGCTGCGGCGCAGGCGTGGTTCCAGGCTGTCATCGCCCAGCGCCATGTCGCTGGCCACGCGGATGACCGTGAGCGGCGTACGCAGTTCATGGCTGGCATCGCGGGTGAAGTTGCGCTCGCGCGCCACATGCGCGGTGACCCGGTTGGCCAGCGAATGCAGCGCTGCCGCCAGCTGGCGCGTCTCGCCCTGCATGTCTGCGGGCAGCTTGTCCGGTTCCAGATCGGCGGCTTCGGGATGACCCGGGTCCCAGCGCGAGACGCGGCGCGCCAGCCAGTTCACCGGTGATACCAGTCGTTTGGAGGCGCGGTAGGTGATCCACGAGGCGCCGTACACCGCCAGCAGGGTCAGCAGCACCGGCACGATGCCGAACCAGAATGCCAGCATCTCCGCGCGCGAGCGCAGGAACACCAGGTACAACCGGCCCTGCTCGCGGGCATCGACCAGCACCAGCTGGTCATCGTCGGGAAGTTCGTGGAAGCCGGGTTCCAGCGTACGCAGGTTGGCAGGCAGCGACAGGCTGGACTGCCCGCGTTCCAGCAGGTAGCCGCGGATGTTCTGGGTATTGGGAGGCGGTTGCACGGGCGAAGCCTCGTGCAGGGTCCAGTAATAGGCCGCTTCTTCGCGCAGGGCGGCGCCGACCAGGCTGTGCTTGATCACCAGCGACACCAGCCAGGCACCCAGCAGGATGCCCAGGCTGGCCAACACGGCTTGCAGGATGAAGGCGATACGGATCTTGCGCGGCAGGCCGTGCGGCATTGCGATGTCCCGGTCAGAGCGCTGCAATTATAGGCAGCGCGCTGTGCCGTGTTCGTGCATGGACGATGATGACCGGGTCGGCGGAATCTTCCCCCCTTCCCTGCCGACCACCGCCGTACCGGTGCTGCTGTACCGGCACGACGTCGATCAGGCCATCGGCTGGGCGATATCGGCGATGCGATAGCCCGCGCTCTGCACGGTGTGCAGCAGCGGCCGGTCGAACGGCTTGTCGATGATCTTGCGCAGGTTGTACAGATGGCTGCGCAGGGTGTCTGAATCGGGCAGGCCGTTGCCCCAGATCTCGCGTTCGATTTCCTGGCGGGTGACCACGCGCGGCGATTCGCGCATCAGGATGGTCAGCAGGCGCAGGCCGATCGGCGACAGCTGCAGCTCGGTGCCGGCACGGGTAGCGCGCATGCTGACCGGATCGAGCACCAGGTCGGCCACCTTCAGCACTTCCGAACCGACCTGGCGACGTTCGCGGCGGATCAGCGCGCGCAGGCGGGCTTCCAGTTCCTGGATGGCGAACGGCTTGGTCAGGTAGTCATCGGCACCAAAACCCAGGCCGGTGAGCTTGTCGTCCAGCGTGTCGCGCGCGGTCAGCATCAGCACCGGGGTCGACTTGCGCGCATCGTTGCGCAACCGGCGGCATACTTCGATGCCATCCAGTCGCGGCAGCATCAGGTCCAGCACGACCACGTCGTAGCTGTTCTCGGCAGCCAGACGGTAGCCGTCCAGGCCATCCTGCGCATAGTCCACCTCGAAGCCACGGCCTTCCAGGTACTCGCCGATCATCTCGGAGATATTGCGGTTGTCTTCGACCACCAGCACCAAGCCGGAAGTCTCCTTCGTCTGACGCATGAGAATCCCTTTTTCTTCAGCTTTGTGAAACATGCCCGATTGACGGTGCACGCGATGTGAAGCTGCGTCAACGAAAAAGCGATGGCGTACTCACAGCAGCGGTTTCAGCAACGGCCACACGTTGTCCAGCACCTTCGGCTGCGCCTGCGCGGTGGGATGCAGCCCATCGGCCTGCATCAATCCCGGCTGCAGGGCCACCCCTTCCAGCAGGAACGGCAGCAGCGGCACCTTGTACTGGCTGGCCAGCGCGCGATAGGCCGCCGCCAGGCGTTGCCGATAGCCAGGGCCGTAGTTGGGGGGCACGTCGATGCCCAGCAGCAGCACCTTGGCACCGGCTTTCTGGCTGGCCTCCACCATCTTTCCCAGGTTGCCCTGCACCTGCACCGGGGTGAGCCCGCGCAGCGCATCGTTGCCGCCCAGGGCAATCACCACCACGCTGGGCTTCTCCCGGGCCAGCAGGCCTGGCAGGCGGGTCAACGCCCCCGCGGTGGTTTCCCCGCTCATGCTGGCGTTGACGATGCGTGGCGGGGTTTTCGACTGCTGCCTGACCCGCTGCTGCAGCAGGCTGACCCAGCCGGCATCGGCCGGGATATTGTGGGCGGCACTGAGGCTGTCACCGAGCACCAGCACCGTGCCGGCCGGCGCCTTGGCAACTGCCAGTGCCGGCACCAGCAGCACCCCCAGCATCAGCAGCAACATCGCGCCGGCTTGCCGGCTCCATCCTGTCTTGCGCATTGGAGTCTCCTCATCGACAGCCTGTCCCCCCGCAGCGCGCCCGTCGCCATCGCCGTCGACCAGGTCGGCAAATCCGTGCATGGCCCGGAGGGTGAAGTCCACATACTGGACAACATCACCCTGACCGTCCATGAAGGGACCAGCGCGGCGATCGTCGGCGCCTCCGGTTCGGGCAAGACCACCCTGCTCGGGCTGCTGGCCGGACTGGACCTGCCCAGCCGCGGCCGCATCACGCTGGCCGGCCAGGATCTGGCTGCACTGGACGAGGAAGCGCGCGCTCAGCTGCGCGCGCGCGAAGTCGGCTTCGTGTTCCAGAGCTTCCATCTGCTGCCGGCGCTGACCGCCGCCGAGAACGTGGCGCTGCCGCTGGAGCTGGCCGGACGCGAGGACCGTGCGCGGGTGGATGAGGTGCTGGCGGCAGTCGGTCTTTCGCACCGCGCGCGTCATTACCCACGGCAGTTGTCCGGCGGCGAACAGCAGCGCGTGGCGCTGGCCCGCGCGTTCGTCACCCGCCCGCGCATCCTGTTTGCCGACGAACCCACCGGCTCGCTGGACCAGGCCACCGGCCAGCACATCAGTGACCTGTTGTTCGAACTCAATGCCGGCAGCGGCACCACCCTGGTGCTGGTCACCCACGACCTGCGCCTGGCCCAGCGCTGCCAGTACATCCACCGCATCGACAACGGCCGCCTGCAGCCGGTGGAACACGGAGTGCAGGCATGAACCTGCTGCGGCATGCGTGGCGCGCATTGCGCCGCGAAGCCCTGGCTGGCGACCTGCTGACCGTCTTCGCTGCGCTGGTGCTGGGCGTGGCGGTGATGACGGCGGTGGGCACGCTGGTGAACCGGGTCAATCTGGCGCTGACCGGCAGTGCAGCAGAAATGCTCGGCGGCGACCTGGGCGTTGCCGGGCGCGATGAACCGCCTGCGCTGTTTGGCGAAGAAGCCCAACGGCGTGGCCTTGCGCACACACGGCTGGCCAGCTTCGGCAGTGTGCTGTTCCAGGGCGACGCCAGCCAGATGGCCAGCATCAAGGCGGTGGAAGCCGGCTACCCGCTGCGCGGCACACTGCGCGTGCGGGCCGCGCCTGGGGGCGCGCTGATCGCCGGCGCCGGCATGCCGGCCCGGGGCCAGGCCTACGCCGATCCGCGCCTGCTGCAGGCGCTGGGGCTGAAGGCTGGCGACGATCTGGAATTCGGTGCGGGAACATTGCGCATTGCCGGCATCATCGAATCGGAACCCGATACCGGCGGCGATCTGCTGACGCTGTCCCCCACCCTGCTGGTCAACCGTGCCGATGTGGATGGCACCGGCCTGCTGGGGCCCGGCAGCCGCATCAACTACCGGGTGATGTTCGCCGGCCCCGCCGCCGACATCGCCGCACTACGGCAGTGGCTGCTGCCACAGGTAAAGGGCATGCGCCTGCTCGGCATCGACGATACCCAGCGCGGCGTGCGCCAGGCCTTTGACCTGGCCGGCCGCTTCCTTGGCCTGAGTGCCTTGCTGGCGGTGCTGCTGGCCGGTGTGGCGACAGCATTGGCGGCAAACCGGTTCGCCCTGCGCCGCATCGACCAGGTGGCGATCCTGCGTTGCCTGGGCGCGCGTCAACGCGACATCCTGGCTGGCCTGGCCCTGCAGCTGCTGATGCTGGCCGTGCCGGCCTGTGCGATCGGCATTGGCCTGGGCATGGCGGCGCAGGAAGGACTGGTGCAGGTGCTGGGCAGCCTGGTGCCGCAACGCCTGCCGCTGCCCGAGGCGATGCCGGCGCTGACCGGCGCGGGCATCGGCCTGTTGCTGCTGTTCGGCTTCGGCCTGCCGCCACTGCTGCGCCTGCGCGGCGTGCCTCCGATGCGCGTGCTCAACCGCTCCTTCGCCACGTTGCCGCCGGCCTCGCTGCTGGCCTACGTGGCGGCGCTGGCGGCCAGCCTGGTGCTGGCGGTGCAGGTGACCGGCGACCTGAAACTGGCGCTGTGGGTGCTGGGTGGACTGGCCGCGCTGGCCGTGGCTGCCGGCGGCGCCGGTTTCCTGCTGCTGCAGCTGCTGCGCGGCCTGCAGCACCGCCTGCACGGCAACTGGCGGCTGGGCCTTGCCGCGTTGACCCGGCGGCGGATGCTGGCGGTGATGCAGCTGGTGGGGCTGTCGCTGTCGCTGTGCGCATTGCTGCTGCTGGCGGTAATCGGACCCGGCCTGCTGCAGCAATGGCGTGAGCGCCTGCCTGCCGACACGCCGAATTACTTCCTGATCAACATCCAGCCCGAACAGCGCGACAGCGTGCTGGCAACGCTGCGCGGACTGGGCGCCGATGACGCCAGCATCGAACCGATGGCGACCGGCCGCCTGATTGCGATCAACGGCAAGCCACCACTGCGCGTGGACCGCACACCCGGCGGCGACAACGATGCACGCGGCGAGGGTCAGCGCGAGGACGATGACGAGAACCGACCGCTGAATTTCAGCTGGCGCAGCACCTTCCCACCGGCCAATACGCTGGTCAACGGCACCTTCTGGAAGGCCGACAGCACGGCTGCCGAAGCGTCGGTGGAGATCGGCTGGGCCAAGCGCTACGGCGTGTATCCGGGTGACCGCATCACCATTGCGGTGGGCGAGCAGGAACGTGCGTTCACCGTCACCAGTGTCCGCAAGGCCGACTGGAACACCTTCCGGCCGAACTTCTTCGTGCTGCTCAATCCCAACGCGGTGGGCGATACCCCGCACAACCTGCTTTCAGCGTTCCACCTTCCTGCGGGCAACGCCGCCGGGTTGGGCGCGCTGGTGCGTGCGCAACCGAACCTGTCGCTGCTGGACGTGGATGCGGTGATCTCGCAGGTGCGCGGTGTGATGGAACGGGTGGCGCAGGCCGTGCAGCTGGTGATGGTGTTCAGCCTGCTGGCCGGGGTGCTGGTACTGCTGGCCGCGCTGCAGTCCACCGCAGGTGAGCGCCGCTACGACAGTGCGGTGCTGCGTACGCTGGGCGCGACCCGACGCCAGCTGCGTGGTGCGGTGCTGGTGGAGTTCGGCACGCTGGGTGCATTGGCCGCGCTGCTTGCAGTGGGTGCGGCGGCGGTGATCGGCGTGGTGGTTTCGCAGAAGGTGTTCGAGCTGCCGTTGCTGCCGCCATGGCCCGGCCTGCTGCTGGGCGGGCTGGTGGGCATCGGGCTGAGCCTGCTGGCCGGCTGGTGGGGTACGCGGACCATCCTGCATACGCCGCCGGCGCTGGCACTGCGCGAGGCCTAAGGCGATCGCGACACACACGGGTGGGGCGGGCGCCATGCTGCGCGCCCCACCCGATCAGCACCAACGGAAGCGCGGACGGTTGTCCGCTGCGTTCCCGATGCTGGATGCGGTGTGCGATCACCGGCGAAGAGTGTGCCGAGCAAGCCCGGCACCTACCAAAGCAAAGGTCGGCTCGGTAGATCCACGCCATGCGTGGATGCGGTGTGCGATCACCAGCGAAGAGCGTGCCGAGCAAGCTCGGCACCTGCCAGAGCAAAGGTCGGCTCGGTAGATCCACGCCATGCGTGGATGCGGTGTGCGATCACCGGCGAAGAGCGTGCCGAGCAAGCTCGGCACCTACCAAAGCAAGGGTCGGCTCGGTAGATCCACGCCATGCGTGGATGCGGTGTGCGATCACCGGCGAAGAGCGTGCCGAGCAAGCTCGGCACCTACCAGAGCAAGGGTCGGCTCGGTAGATCCACGCCATGCGTGGATGCGGTGTGCGATCACCGGCGAAGAGCGTGCCGAGCAAGCCCGGCACCTACCAAAGCAAAGGTCGGCTCAGTAGATCCACGCCATGCGTGGATGCGGTGTGCGATCACTGGCGAAGAGCGTGCCGAGCAAGCTCGGCACCTACCAGAGCAAAGGTCGGCTCAGTAGATCCACGCCGTGCGTGGATGCGTGTGCGATCACCGGCGAAGCGCGTGCCGAGCAAGGTCGGCACCTACCAGAGCAAAGGTCGGCTCGGTAGATCCACGCCGTGCGTGGATGCGTGTGCGATCACCGGCGAAGCGCGTGCCGAGCAAGCTCGGCACCTACCAGAGCAAAGGTCGGCTCGGTAGATCCACGCCGTGCGTGGATGCGTGTGCGATCACCGGCGAAGCGCGTGCCGAGCAAGCTCGGCACCTACCAGAGCAAGGGTCGGCTCGGTAGATCCACGCCGTGCGTGGATGCGGTGTGCGATCACCGGCGAAGAGCGTGCCGAGCAAGCTGGGCACCTACCAAAGCAAGGGTCGGCTCAGTAGACCCACGCCGTGCGTGGATGCGGTCGTGGAGCCGAGCAGCGCTCGACTCCACCGCTGGCCTTACTTCGGCGCCTTTTCCACGTACTTGGCGAACACTTCGTCGATCTGCTTGTCCTTCACCGTCTTGCCGGCCTGGATCTCCTCGGCCTGGGTGAACAGCGGGATGATCATCGCCATGCCGTCCAGCTTGGTCTTCAGGTGCACGCCCGGCGCCTGGCCGAGGAAGCCGTCCCAGCGCTGGCGGACCTTGGCCCAGTAGCCGGCCGTGGCCTTCCAGTAATCCAGCGCCGGGGTGAAGTCGACCTCGGTGGTCTTGATGTAGTCGTTGAAGCCGAACTCGCGGGCAATCTCGACCTGGCTGCCATCAGCGTTGCGCTGCACCTTGGTGTTGAACTGCTCGTGGGTCCAGCCGTTCGGGGTCAGGGTGTGGCGGTTGATCACGGCCAGCGCGTTGTAGTCACTGCGCTTGGTGTACTCACGGCGCGGCAGCGGGCGCCAGCTCAGGTCGCTGGTCCAGCTGGGGACGTTGTTGCCGTAGCTCCACTTGCCGGTGCCGCAATAGCGCGGCGCATCGCTCACTTCGTACACGCACTGGGTCCAGGCACCCTGGTTGATCGCCGCCGGAATGCTGCGCACCTGCCAGGTCTGGTCGGCACTGAACTCGAAGCGGTTCGGCGCTTCGTACACCCAGTCCTGGCGCCAGTGCTTGGTCACGTGGCCGCTCTTGCTGTCCACCAGCAGGTGCTGCAGCACGATGCGCGTGGGGGTGTCTTCGACCACCACCACCACTTCGTCGCCGCCGCTGCGCATGGCCGGGGCGCGCTCGTAACCGGGCTTCAGCAGCACGGTTTCGTCGAAGGCGAAGTCCACGCTGTACTGCCCCTGCATGGCCAGGATGCTGTCGTGGTCGCGGGCGATGTCGGCGGGCTGCGCGCTGGCTGCGCCACTGCTGGCAAGCAGCAGCATCACGCTGGCTGTCTGGAACTTCATCTGGGCTTTCCTTGAGGGTTTCAGGGTCATTGGGTGGCCGGTCCGTGGCCGTGATCACTCCATGAGGTTCAACTCACAGACGTACCAGTGGCAGATCGCCTGCGGCACGTGGTGCGGGACGGCGGGCGGCCTCGGCGCAGCAGCAGTCATCAATCGAAAGCTCGCCTTCGGCGCTTTCCAGCCGGGCGATGCGGCGCGCGGTGGCCGCACCGAGCGATGACAGGGCAGACAGGCTGGCGGCCAGGGTGCGGCCATCGTCGGCGGCGTGCAGGCGCAGCGCGCACAGGCGCCAGCGCTGCCCCCCCAGGTGGCCGGCAAGGCGTCGCCACAGGCGTTCGCCAACGCTGCCATCGGCGTCGTGTTCCGGGCCAGGCGGCAACGCGGCGACCAGCCGGTCCCAGGCCAGGAAATCGCTGTCGGGCAACAGGTACAGCCGCCACACGCAACGACCGCGCGCGTCCAGGAAGCACAGGCTTTCGCGCAGTCCTTCGCTGTCCACACCCTGGCAGGCATGCACGCGCACCGCCTGCCGCCAGCCGCCGAGTTCGCTGCCATCGGCGTGGTACAGGCACAACACGGTGCCGAGCGTGGCCAGTTGCATGGGCGTCGGCCAAGCGGCGCCATGCGGTGCCTGGGTGACGTCATTCCTGCGTGCGGACAATGCTCGGCTCATGGGCGGTTACCAGGAAACGGCGAGGCTGGCCGACAACGTGCGGCCGGGGCTGGTGAAACGATCGGTGACGCGGCTGCCGGTGGCCAGGGTCGAACCGACCGTGGACCACTCGGTGTAGCGCTTGTCGGCTAGGTTGAAGACGCCGACGTTGAAGGTCGCACCCGGTGCGAAATCCCAGTGCGCCATCAGATCGAGCACGCCATAGCCGGCCGGGCGGAATGCGGTGGCGCTGGCCAGCCGGTCCTTGCGCTTGACGAAGGTGCCCGCCAGTTCCACGCCCCACGCGTCCGCGTCGTACATCAGGCCGACGGTGCCACGCAGCGGGTCGACCGAATCCAGCGGCAGGTCTTCGGTCTTGTTGTCACCACGCGACCACGCCACCGCGCTGCGCAGCGCCCAGCCCTGCAGCGCCGGCGACAGTTCGCCGAAGTCCACGCCGGCCTTCAGTTCGGCACCGTAGATGCGGGCATCGGCGATGTTCTGCGACTGGAACACGGTCAGGCCCTGCGCGTTGCGGCCGACGTCACGGGTGGATTCGATGAAATCCTTGTAGTCGTTGTAGTAGCCGCTCAGGCTGACGTACGCGGCCGGGGTGAGGAAACGCAGGCCCAGTTCGACGCCATCGCTGGTTTCCGGCTTCAGGTCCGGATTGGGAATGGCGGTGTAGCCGAACATGACGTTGGTGAAACCGAGATTGACGTCGTTGTACGGCGGCGAACGGAAGCCGCGCGAGTAGCCTGCAAACAGCGACCATTCGTCGCTGAAACGCCAGACCATGCCGAGCTTCGGCGACACGCTGGTCTTCTTCAGCTGCGACACCGCCACACCCGGGTTGTCATCGGCGAAGATGCTGTCCAGTTCCGGCTTCAGCTCGTAACGGTCCACGCGCACGCCGGGCACCAGCGACAGGCGGCCATCGGCCATGCGCATTTCGTCCTGCGCATACAGGCCCAGCTCGGTGGTCTTGCTGATGGGGAAATCGCGTACCGGGAAGGCGTCGGGCAGGATCGTCGTGCTGACCACGCCGCGGTTGCTGACCTGGTAGCCATCGCGCTTCTGGCGGATCTCGGTGCGCGCGCCATCAAAACCATAGGTCAACGCATGCTCGACACTGCCGGTGCTGAAGGCCTTGTTGAACACCGCCTGCAGGCCATATACACGCTGGTCGAAGCTGAACTCGCGATGGCGGGTGCTGCCGTTGGCACGCGCTTCGTCGGTGCGCTGGGTGGTCTCGCTGTTCTGCGCATACACCTGCCAATGCAGGCTGTCGGCGAAGCCCTTGTCCAGCGCATCCATTTCATGGGCGAACGACACGCGGCCGCGCGTCTGCTTGTCGCGCGCCTTCATGCCGGTGGTGGTGGTGTGGTCGATGGCCGACAGCACGTTGGTGTCGGTGTTGTCTTCATTGCCTTCCACGGTGAGGCGGAAGCGCTGGTCCTCGCTGGGCGCATACACCAGCTTGCTGAGCAGGCTGCGGCCGTCGCGGTCCTGCGGGTTGGCGGCAGTGCGCGTGTTGTCGGCGCTGCGCACGTCGCCCTTGTTGTCGGTTTCCTGGCCCTGGTGGTGGTTGACGTTGACCAGGCCACTCCAGTGTTCGCCACCGAAGGCAGTGGTGGCGCCGCCGAACAGGCCCTTCCATTCGCCGTCATACCCGAACTTCAGCCCAACGTAGCTGTTCTTGCCGTCTTCCAGGTAGTCGGCCGGATCCTTGGTGACGAAGGCCACCACGCCGCCCAGCGCATCGGAGCCATACAGCGAACTGGCCGGGCCGCGCATGATCTCCACGCGCTTGAGCGTATCCAGATCGGTGAAGTTGCGGTTGGCATTGGAGAACGAGCCGATGTTGAAGCTGGTCGGCATGGCGATGCCATCGGTCTGGATGCGCACCCGGTTGCCATCCAGTCCGCGGATGCGGATGCCGCCCAGGCCGAAGCGGGTAACGCTGCGGGTGACCGACAGGCCTGGCTCGTAACGCACCAGATCCTTGAGGTCATGCACCAGTTGCCGGTCCATCTGCTCGCGGTCGATCACATCGACGGTGGCGGCGACATCGCTGACCGCCCGCTCGGTGCGGGTGGCGGTGACCTGCACGCGATCGACCTGGCGTGCATCGGTCGCGGTATCGGCTGCAGCATGGGCAGACAGCGGCAAAGCCATCCACAGGGCAATGGAAAGAGCGTTCGGGCGGGTCATCGGCATCGATCAGTCAGGCAGGGGAACCCCCGGCCACCGCCACGCCATGCAGACGTAAACGGTAGACCGAGGGGGAGAGAGCGGGAGCGGACGGGTCGCCCACCCTGCCGACAACGCCGGCAGGAGGGAGGGAGGCGGGCGACCAGACCGCGTTACTTGGTCAGGATCAGCTTGTCGTTGCTGGTATGACGCAGACGGTAGAAGCGGTCACCGTGCTGGATCAGGATTTCACGACGGCCCTTGAGCAGGGCTTCGCTGTCGATGACCTCTTCCGGCGGAACGACACGGACCGGTCGATCGCGGAGGGTCAGCGTTTCGGGGCGCAGCAGTACAGGTTGAGCATTCATGAGCATCTGGACTCGTGCGAGGGACGAGTTAAATGATAATGATTCTCAGTTGACAATCAACAACCATTCTCAATTCCATTGATGGAATTTATGATCGAAATCGCGAATTCGATAGATATGATCTATCAAAACCAACGTCAGGCGAAGGCGGCTTCCACCCGGGCCCAGCCAGCCTCGTCCACCTGCTCCAGCGTCGCCAGCGCCTGCAGGTTCTGCAGCAGCTGGCTGACCTGGCTGGCGCCGAGGATCACGCTGGACACATTCGGATTGCGCAGGCACCAGGCGATCGCCAGGCTGGCCGGGGCATGGCCGAGATCGCGCGCCACCGCGCTGAAGCGGCGTACCTGGGCCAGGCGCACGGTGGCGTTGTCGCCCAGCACCAGATCCTGCAGCCAGCCCATGCCCTCGCGGCCAAGCCGCGCGTCGGCTGGAATGCCATCATCGTATTTGCCGCTGAGCAGGCCCGAAGCCAGCGGCGAGAAGATCGTCGTGCCCAGCCCGGCGGTGGCGTAGAGCGGTGCGTACTCCACTTCCACGCGCTCGCGGTGCAGCAGGTTGTACTGCGGCTGCTCCATCGAGGGTGCCTGCCAGTTGTGCCGGGCGGCGATGTCCACCGCTTCCTGGATCTGCGTGGCCGACCATTCCGAGGTGCCCCAGTACAGCACCTTGCCCTGGCGGACGAGGGTGTCCATGGCATGCACCGTCTCGGCGATCGGTGCGTCCGGGTCCGGGCGATGGCAATAATAAAGGTCCAGGTAGTCCACCCGCAGGCGCTTGAGCGCGGCATGGCAGGCGTCGGTCACGTGCTTGCGCGACAGGCCGCGCTGGGTTGGCCGCGGGTCCTTGGCGCTGCCGAAGAACACCTTGCTGGACACGCAGAACCCGTCGCGCGGCAACCGCAGGTCGGCGATCACATCGCCCATCACCTGCTCGGCGCGGCCATTGGCATAGCCCTCGGCGTTGTCGAAGAAGTTGATGCCGTGATCCCAGGCCGCCGCCACCAGGTTGCGGGCCTCGTCGCGCGGCACCTGGTCGCCGAAGGTCACCCAGGCGCCAAAGGACAGGGCGGAAACCGGCAGGCCGGTGGAGCCGAGGCGACGGTAGAGCATGCGATTCTCCTGCTGCGGGCCCGCATACGGGCCGGGATCAAGCATCCATTCTACCTGCCCCGGCAGCCGCAACCCCTTGCCGTTGTTGGCCCGATCGCTGGCGATGGACGCGCGCTGCGCGCTTTTCCTTGCTCCTGCCCCGGCCCTGCACTAGGCTTCCCGTTTTTCGCGACGCCCCAGGGGAGTCACTCAGATGGTCGAAGGTTTGGGCAGGATCGGCTTCGGCCTGTTCGGTTTGGCGGTGCTGATCGGCATCACCTGGCTGTTTTCCAACAACAAGCGTGCGGTGGACTGGAAGCTGGTTGCTACCGGTATCACCCTGCAGATCGCGTTTGCCGCACTGGTGATCCTGGTGCCGGGCGGGCGCGACGTGTTCGACGCGCTGGGCCAGGGCTTCGTGAAAGTGCTGAGTTTCGTCAACGAAGGCTCGAAGTTCATCTTCGGCTCGTTGATGGATACCCAGAACTACGGCTTCATCTTCGCCTTCCAGGTGCTGCCCACCATCATCTTCTTCTCGGCGCTGATGGGGGTCATGTACCACCTCAACGTCATGCAGGCGATCGTGCGGGTGATGGCCTGGTCGATCACCAAGGTGATGCGCGTGTCGGGTGCGGAAACCACCAGCGTCTGCGCCAGTGTGTTCATCGGCCAGACCGAGGCGCCGCTGACGGTCCGCCCGTACATCGCCAAGATGACCCAGTCCGAGCTGCTGACCATGATGATCGGCGGCATGGCGCACATCGCCGGCGGCGTGCTGGCCGCGTATGTGGGCATGCTGGGCGGTGGCGACCCGGTGCAGCAGGCGTTCTACGCCAAGCATCTGCTGGCTGCCAGCATCATGGCCGCCCCCGCCACCCTGGTGGTGGCCAAGCTGCTGATTCCGGAAACCGGCACCCCGCTGACCCGCGGCACGGTCAAGATGGAAGTGGAGAAGACCTCCAGCAACATCATTGACGCGGCTGCGGCCGGCGCCGGCGATGGCCTGAAGCTGGCGCTGAACATCGGCGCGATGCTGCTGGCCTTCATCGCCCTGATCGCGCTGTTGAACGCACCGCTGACCTGGTTCGGTGAAGTGACCGGCCTGGCGGCCATGATCGGCAAGCCGACCGACCTGTCGACCATCTTCGGCTACGTGCTGGCCCCGATTGCCTGGGTGATCGGTACGCCGTGGGCGGACGCCACCACCGTCGGTTCGCTGATCGGCCAGAAGGTCGTGATCAACGAGTTCGTCGCCTATACCGAACTGTCGAAGATCGTGAATGGCCAGGTCGCAGGCATGAGCCTGTCCGAGGAAGGTCGCCTGATCGCCACCTACGCGCTGTGCGGCTTCGCCAATTTCAGTTCGATCGCGATCCAGATTGGCGGTATCGGCGGGCTGGCACCGGAACGTCGCCACGATCTGGCCAAGTTCGGCCTGCGCGCGGTGCTGGGCGGTACCATTGCTACCTTCATGACGGCGACCATCGCCGGCGTGCTGACGCACTTCAGTTGAACCCTTGGTTGAGAAAAGATTCCCTATGAGCAGCAGTGTCGTTGTCGTCGGTTCCTTCAATGTCGATCACGTGTGGCGGTGCGAGTCGCTGCCGGCACCGGGTGCGACCATTGCCGGCCGCTACAGCACCGGCCCCGGCGGCAAGGGCTTCAACCAGGCGGTGGCGGCCTGCCGTGCTGGCGCCGACACCCACTTCGTGTGTGCGCTGGGCGATGACGCTGGCGGTGCCACTGCCCGCGAGCTGGCCGCGCAGGATGGGTTTGCACTGATCGCCGAGGCCAGCAGCGAACCGACCGGCACCGCTGGTATCTACGTGGATGCCCGTGGCCGCAACACGATCGTGATCGGCCCGGGTGCCAACGCCGCACTGAGCACCGACTTCCTGCAACAGCAGCAGGCGCTGCTGACCGGCGCCAAGGTGGTGCTGGTGCAGCTGGAATCGCCGGTGCAGACCATTGAAGCTGCGCTGGCCACCGCGCGCGAGGCCGGTGTCACCACCGTGCTCAACACCGCACCGGCCGACGCTCCCTCGACCATCGGCCTGCTCAAGCTGGCCGATGTGATCACCCCGAACGAGACCGAGTTCGCCGCCCTGCTCGGCCGCCACGTGGGCGAGCGCGTGGATGCCAATGACGTCGCCGCGCTGGATGGCGCCAGCCTGCATGCGCTGTGCCGCAAGCTGGTCGGCAACGGTACGGTGGTGGTGACTCTGGGTTCGGTGGGCGTGTTCGTGTCGCATGCCGACGAGAACCTGCGTGGTGATACGCAGCCGTACTACCGCGTGGGTGCCGAGCAGGTGCAGGCGATCGACACCACCGGTGCCGGTGACGCCTTCAACGGTGCGCTGGCCGCGTCGCTGGCGCAGGTGGCCGACGCCCCGTTCGCCCGCCACGTGCGCTTCGCCAACCAGTTCGCCGGTCGTTCCACCGAAAAGGAAGGCGCGGCTGCGGCAATGCCGCGCTTCACCCCGGCCGACGCCGAAGTGAAGTAGATCCACGCCATGCGTGGATGAACGAGCCCGGGCATGCAGATGCCCGGGCTTTTTGTTGCGCGCCAGCCACCCTGGGCAGGGATCAACCGCGACGATCCGACGCATTGCCGGCACCCGCCTCCGCTTCCACCATCGGCACATGAATGGATTCCCCTGGCTGTTGATCGCGGCCGCCGGCACTGCCATTGCGGCCCTGCTGCACATCGGCTGCATCGCCTTCGGTGCCTCGTGGTATGAACGCTTCGGTGCCGGCCAGCGGGTGGTCCAGCTTGCCCAGGCCGGACACTGGTGGCCGCCCCTGATGACAGCCGGCATCACCGCCGTCCTGCTGGTCTGGGGCTTGTATGCACTGGCGGCCGCACGGCATGCGCCGTTGCCCGGTAGTCACTGGGTGCTACCCGCCATCGCCACGCTGTTGCTGCTGCGCGCCGCGATGGGGTTCGTGCTGGCGGTGTTCCGCCCGGGCTACAACGGGCGCCGCTTCTGGCTGCTCAGCTCACTGGCCTGCCTGGCGCTGGGCCTGGCGTTCGCCCTGGGCGCCGCCCGCTGAATCCAGGCGCCTCCGCCCCACCCAGCCCACCACCATCGCCTGCGCATGGGGGCGGTGGAAGCAACCGTCAAGCATCTGCTGATACCCGTGCGGCATGAGACCGGTCCGGATCGGCCTTAACCCGGCCGTGCCAGACACGGTCGCGTGGGCGCCCGCGCCCTACAATGGGCGCATGCAGATCGGCCCGTACTCCATTGCTCCCAACGTCGTGCTGGCGCCCATGGCCGGCGTCACCGACAAGCCCTTCCGCCTGCTGTGCAAACGGCTGGGCGCGGGCCTGGCCGCCTCGGAAATGACCATCAGCGACCCGCGCTTCTGGAACACCCGCAAGTCGATCCACCGCATGGACCATGACGGCGAACCGGCACCGATCAGTGTGCAGATCGCCGGCACCGAGCCGCAGCAGCTGGCCGAGGCGGCGCGCTACAACGTCGACCACGGCGCGCAGATCATCGACATCAACATGGGCTGCCCGGCCAAGAAGGTGTGCAACGCCTGGGCCGGCTCAGCGCTGATGCGCGACGAACTGCTGGTGGCGCGCATCCTTGAAGCCGTGGTCAACGCGGTGGACGTACCGGTCACCCTGAAGATCCGCACCGGCTGGGACTGCGACCATCGCAACGGCCCGCTGATCGCGCGCATTGCCGAAGACAGCGGCATCGCCGCACTGGCCGTGCACGGCCGCACCCGCGACCAGCACTACACCGGCCAGGCCGAGTACGCCACCATCGCCGAGATCAAGGCCGCGCTGCGTATTCCGGTGATCGCCAATGGTGATATCGATTCGCCGCAGAAGGCCGCCTTCGTGCTGCAGCAGACCGGCGTGGATGCAGTGATGATCGGTCGCTCCGCGCAGGGACGGCCGTGGATCTTCCGCGAGGTGGCGCATTACCTGGCCACCGGCGAGGAACTGCCGCCGCCGTCGCTGGGCGAAGTACGCGACATCCTGCTCGGCCACCTGCATGCGCTGCACGCCTTCTATGGCGAGCCGCAGGGCGTGCGCATCGCGCGCAAGCACCTGGGCTGGTACGCCAAGGACCGGCCGGAAAACGCGGCGTTCCGTGCGGTGGTCAACCGTGCCGAAGACCCCGCCAGCCAGATTGCGTTGACCACCGACTACTTTGATCGCCTGATCGCCGGGGAACCGGCGATGCCTTCCGCTGCCTGAGCTCGCCACCATGACGCCGCCGATTTCTTCCCCGACCTACCTGCACGGATTCTCCGGCACCGAGCAGCAGCGACTGATGACCCAGGCGCGCCTGCTGGAATCGAGCATCTTCGGCCAGATCGACTACAGCGGCGCCCGCCGCCTGCTGGAAGTCGGCAGTGGCGTGGGTGCGCAGACCGAGATCCTGCTGCGTCGCTTCCCCGAGCTGCACGTGACCGGCGTGGACCTGAGCGAGACCCAGCTGGAAACCGCACGCGAAAATCTGGCGCGCACGCCCTGGTGCAGCGACCGCTACACGCTGCAGCAGGCCGACGCCGGCGAACTGCCGTTCGAGGCACGCAGTTTCGATGCCGCCTTCCTGTGCTGGGTGCTGGAGCACGTGCCCTCGCCCGCGCGCGTGCTGAGTGAAGTCCGCCGCGTGCTGGCACCGGGGTCGCCGGTGTACATCACCGAAGTGATGAACGCCTCGTTCCTGCTTGATCCGTATTCGCCGCACATCTGGCGCTACTGGATGGCCTTCAACGACTTCCAGTACGACCACGGCGGCGACCCGTTCGTCGGTGCCAAGCTGGGCAACCTGCTGCTGGCCGGTGGCTTCCGCGATGTGCATACCGAGATCAAGACGATCCACCTGGACAACCGTGAGCCGGCGCGCCGCAAGACCATGATCGCGTTCTGGGAGCAGCTGCTGCTGTCGGCGGCCGACCAGCTGCTGCAGGCCGGCCTGGTGGATGAGGACACCGTGGAAGGCATGCGCCGCGAGTTCCGTCTGGTGCAGAACGATCCGAATGCGGTGTTCTTCTACTCCTTCGTGCAGGGCCGCGCGACGGTGTATTGAGCCGACGCGGCACACGCCATCCACGCATGGCGTGGATCTACGGGTGCGCGGCGGCGCCGTCCGCCGCCTCCGGCTCCTGCCAGATCCGCTGCCACATCGCCGCCAACCGGCGCCCGGCATCGGCACGTGCGGCCGGGCTGCTGTAATCCACCCGCAATTGTTCGGGCGTGATCGCCCGCCACTGCCCGTCGACCTGCTCGGCCACCGCGAAGTTGAAGGTGTAGTCCGGTTCCAGGCCCATGCGCAGGTCGCTCAGCACCAGCCTGCCATCCACGACCTGTGCACGCATGAAGCCACGGTTGAACCACTGCAGGCGCTGCACTGCAGGAATACCGTCGGCCTGGCGCAGCGCCTGCACGTTGGACGGATGGCCCTCGAAGTGCATCGGCCCGTGGTCGGCCACCAGCGAGCGGTCACCCACCACATAGCCGCTGGGCGTCATTGCCACCACGCGCCACAACAGCGTGTTGAACGGCATCGGCACCGAGAACCGCGGCGCGTCGCCCAGTCCCATCGCGGCCAGGCTCTGCTGCGCGGCACGGTCGACCTGTGCCTTGGCGATCAGGCCCCAGCCGAGGTAAGCACTGCTGAGCAGCAGCGCCACGCCGAGTACCTTGCCCGCCCACGGCCGCGCACGGCCGAACCAGGCCAGCACACAGCCCAGCAGCAGCCACACGGTATAGCCCGGATCAATGATGAAGACGCTGGAACCCATGGCCGGATGCGGCTGCAGTGGCCACCACAGCTGGGTGCCGTAGACGGTGAAGGCATCCAGCACGGGATGGGTGACCAGCGCCAGCTGGATCGCCCAGAACCAGCGCATCGGTGATTGCGCGACCCGACCGTTGCCGAAGCGCTTGAACAACCACCAGATCAGCGCGGCCACCCACGGCAACACCAGCAACGAATGGCTGAAGCTGCGATGGTCGGTCATGTTCGCCACCGGGTCGGCGGCGGTGAAGCCCAGCCACAGGGCGTCAAGGTCGGGCAGCGTGCCCAGCGCGGCACCGGCCAGCAGGGCCGCACGGCGATGTCCGGGCGGAGCGATGACGGCGGCAACAGCGCCGCCAAGAACGATCTGGGTCAGGGAGTCCATCGGCCGATGCTAACGCGACGGCCGCGCGTTTGTAGAGGCGACTGCCAGTCGACCCTGCGGGCAGCGTGGGGTTTCTGCGTTCTGATCGGAAAGCAGCCGACTGACAGTCGACTCGACAGAAGCAGGTCACGCCGCCTGCGACATGCGTGCGCCGGGCAGTTCCACCAGGGTCTGGCCGTTGTGGTCGAGCAGGCGCAGCGCGCCGTCATGGTCCTCGGCCAACGCGGTCAGGCTCTCCACCCAGTCACCGTCGTTGGCATAGACCAGGCCATCGCGCTCGATCAGCGCCGCGCGGTGGATGTGCCCGCAGACGATCCCGTCCAGGCCGCGCCGGCGCACATCGTCCAGCCCGGCCTGCACGAAACGCTCGATGTAGCGTTCGGCAGCACCACTGCGCTTCTTCAGGAACTCGGACAGCGACCAGTAGCGCATGCCCAGCAGGCGCCGCACCGCGTTCAAGGCCTGGTTGCCGGTGAGGATGCGGTAGTACAGCCAGTCGCCGAAGCGCTCCTGCAGTCCGCCGAAGTGGGTGACGCCGTCGTAGTCGTCGCCGTGCGCGACCAGCAGCCGGCGGCCGTCGGCGGTGGTGTGGATCGCGCGGCGCCGCACCTGCATCGCCGGCAGCATCACGCCGCAGACCTGCCGCAACGATGCGTCGTGGTTGCCGGGAATGTAGATGATCTCGGTACCGGCACGGCGCAACGCGTGCAGGGCCTGGATGACGTCGCTGTGCGACTGCCGCCAGTTGGCGCGTCGATGCGCCATCCACCACAGGTCGATGATGTCACCGACCAGATACAGCCGCTCGCAGCGCAGCGTCCCCAGGAAGCGCGCCAGCTCGCCAGCATGGCAATGACGCGAACCGAGGTGGACGTCGGAAAGGAACACCGCGCGTCGGTTCGGCGAAAGGTTCACCAGCGTGCTCATGCCGGCGCCCCCACGTCGCGCAGGTAGCGCTTGCGCTTGTGCGGCCGGATGGCGTGCAGGTCGACTTCAATCAGGCCATCGATCGAATCACTGAAATCCGGATCGACCCCGAACGCAAGAAAACGGGCACCCCCCGGCTCGCAGAGTTCGGTGTACTGCCGGTAGAGCGTGGGCACACCGGTACCGAGCGCAGCCAGATTGGCCTTGAGCACGTCGAACGCGGCGCCCGCGTCCAGTTCGCCAAAGCAGGGGGGCGCGGCGAAATACTGGAAGGGCAGGTTCGATTCCACCCGCCCGTCTGCCGCACCGTAGTAACGCTGGTAGTAGGCCACCAACTGCTCGCGCGCATCGCGTGGCAGGGCCGCACTGATCGACACGGCCCCGAACAGATAGCGGATGCCCGGCTGGCACTGGAGATAGGCGCCGATGCCCTGCCACAGGTAATCCAGGCTGCGGCTGCCCCAGTAATCAGGCACCACGAAGCTGCGGCCCAGTTCCAGGCCTTCGGCGATACGCGCGATGGCATCATCGGAGTACCGGAACAGCGATGCGCTGTAGAGTCCGGCCAGGCCGCGACGCGCCAGTGCATGTGCGCCGCGCATGATCCGGTAGGCGCCGGCAATCCGCTGTGCAGCACCGTCCCAGATCACGATGTGCTGGTACTGCAGGTCGAAGTCGTCCAGGTCGCGGCTGCGGCCGGTACCCTCGCCCACCTGGCGGAACGTCAGCTCGCGCAGTCGCCCAAGTTCCTGCAGCAGCGGGCATCCTGCCGTGCAGCTGGCCAGCAGGATCTGTTTGCCATCGGCGGTCTGCCCGAGCCGCGCCGCAGCGGCGATGGTGGCAGCGACCTGCGAGGGCGGCATCGGCGCGGCCAGCGGTTCGGGCCCGCTGCGGTGCCCGTCGGCAACCGGCTCGTTGCGGCCCAGCGCATACAGTGCACGGCGCACCGCCAGCAACTGCGCACCAGGGTCTCCCTGATCCACCTGCATCGGCGCGCCGATCCGCAGGCGCAGCGGGCGCCCGCGGCGGGCGAACATTTCCCGTGCCAGCAGGGCGGTGCCGGCTGGCTTGAACAACGTCGAGGCGCCGTAGAACAGTGCCGAGTTGCGCGCCTCCACCCGTACCGGCAGCACCGGTGCGCCGGCAGCGCGGGCGAAGCGCACGAAGCCGCGCTGCCAGCGTCCATCGCGGATGCCCTGCAACGACAGCCGCGAGACTTCGCCGGCCGGGAACACGATCACGCACTGTTCGGCCGCCAGCGCCTGCTCCACCGCATGCAGGCTGCCGCGCTGGGCCAGGCCGCCCAGGATGCGCACCGGCAGCAGCAGGTCCTGCAGCGGCCCGATGGCCGCCAGCAGGTCATTGGCCACGATCCGTACATCGCGACGGACCCGGCCGACCGCATCCAGCAGGGCCAGTGCATCGTGTGCACCAGAAGGATGGTTGGCGACGATCAGCAGGCGGCCCGTGGCCGGAATCCGCGCCAGCGCGGCGGGGTCCACCTGGTAGCGGCTGTCGATGAATTCCAGCCCGGCGGCGACGAAATCGAAGCCCCGCACGGCCGCATTGCGGTGCAGGAAGTCCTCGATACGGTCCAGCTGCGACCAGCGGCCGACGCTGCGCAGCAGCGGCCGGGCAAGCTGGCCACGACGTCCGTGGAACCAATCGGGATAGCGTTGCTGCAAGCGCTGTTCGAGTTCCTGCATGGCCTGTGCCCTCCAGCCCGGCGGCCGGGTTGGCCGAGAGCCTGCGCCCCGCAGGCGGCAGCCAGATGGCGGTTTGGCGGCAGAATGATGACGGCGCTGCGGGCCGCGTCCGGGCCCGGCAGGGAGCTTCACTGGTCACGCCAGTGGAACACTGCCCCTGCACGATGGCACCCCGAAGCCCACCAGGCCTTGTGCTGACGGGCACAACACCTTAACCACCGGCAACCCGTACAGGTTCACAATGCACAGGCGGCGCACCCCGTGTATCATTCGCGCCCATCTTTCCATCCGAATCAAAGGATATTAAGCCTGATGTCCAGCTACCTCTTCACCTCCGAGTCGGTCTCTGAAGGCCATCCGGACAAGGTTGCCGACCAGATCTCCGATGCGGTGCTGGACGCGATCCTGACCCAGGACCAGCGCGCCCGTGTGGCCTGCGAGACCATGGTCAAGACCGGCGTTGCCATCGTTGCCGGCGAGATCACCACCAGCGCCTGGATCGACCTGGAAGCGCTGACCCGCAAGGTCATCGTGGACATCGGCTATGACAGCTCCGACGTCGGCTTCGACGGCGCCACCTGTGGCGTGCTGAACCTGATCGGCAAGCAGTCGCCGCACATCGCCCAGGGCGTGGACCGCAAGAAGCCCGAAGAGATGGGCGCTGGCGACCAGGGCCTGATGTTCGGCTACGCCACCAACGAGACCGACAGCTACATGCCGGCCGCGATCCACCTGTCGCACCGCCTGGTCGAGCAGCAGGCCAAGATCCGCAAGAAGAAGAACTCGCCGCTGTCGTGGCTGCGCCCGGACGCCAAGAGCCAGGTCACCCTGCGCTATGAAAACGGCGTGGTCTCGGCCATCGACGCGGTGGTCCTGTCGACCCAGCACGCCCCGGGCATCAAGCAGAAGGACCTCATCGAGGCCGTCCGCGAAGAGATCATCAAGCCGGTGCTGCCGGCCAAGTGGCTGCACAAGGGCACCAAGTTCCACATCAACCCGACCGGCAAGTTCGAGATCGGCGGCCCGGTGGGCGACTGCGGCCTGACCGGCCGCAAGATCATCGTCGACACCTACGGCGGCTGGGCCCGTCACGGTGGTGGCGCGTTCTCCGGCAAGGATCCGTCCAAGGTCGATCGTTCGGCGGCCTACGCGGCCCGTTACGTCGCCAAGAACGTGGTTGCCGCCGGTCTGGCCGACCGTTGCGAAGTGCAGGTCTCCTACGCCATCGGCGTGGCTGAGCCGACCTCGATCTCGGTCACCACCTTCGGCACCGGCAAGATCAGCGACGACAAGATCGAGAAGCTGATCCGCAAGCACTTCGACCTGCGCCCGTACGGCATCATCAAGATGCTGGACCTGATCCACCCGATGTACCAGCAGACCGCGGCCTACGGCCACTTCGGCCGCAAGCCGAAGGAGTTCAGCTACCTCAACGGCGAAGGCGAGACCGTCAACGCCACGGCCTTCTCCTGGGAGAAGACCGACCGCGCCGCCGCCCTGCGCGCCGATGCGAAGCTGAAGTAAGAAACACGAAGGGCCGCGCAAGCGGCCCTTCTCTTTTCAGGTAGAGCCGGCCGCTGGCCGGCTTTTTCATGCATGTGGGAAGGCATGCGCGGTTGCCGGTCGGCGGCCGGCACTACCCGGTTGTCGATACAATCGCCCCATGTCGACCGAACTCAAAACCCACCAGCTGTCCATGACCGTGCTGATGTCGCCGGAGATGGCCAATTTTTCCGGCAAGGTCCACGGCGGCGCCATCCTGCGCCTGCTCGACCAGGTCGCCTACGCCTGCGCCAGCCGCTACGCCGGCCGCTACGTGGTCACCCTGTCGGTGGACCAGGTGATGTTCCGCCAGCCGATCGCGGTGGGCGAACTGGTCACCTTCCTGGCGTCGGTGAACCACACCGGCACCTCGTCGATGGAGATCGGCGTCAAGGTGGTGGCCGAGGACATCCTCAAGCGCAGCGTGCGCCACGCCAACAGCTGCTTCTTCACCATGGTGGCGGTGGATGAGGAAGGCCGGCCGACGCCGGTGCCGACGCTGCAACCGGCCACCTCCGATGAGAAGCGCCGGCAGGCCGCCGCGTTGATCCGCCGCCAGCTGCGGCAGGAAATGGAACAGCGCCATCTGGAACTGCTGGCGTCGAACCCGCCGTCGCCGGAGGAATGAGGGCGTGCGGGGCAAGCCCCGCACCCACCGAGGCAGGTAGCGCCGGGCCATGCCCGGCGGATGCCGGTCAACCGGTGTTCTGCACGCCCTGCGAAACACCGTTCACGCAGGCCACCAGCGCGCGCAGCAGCTCGTCATCCTCGCGCCCGCTTTCGCGCCAGCGCTGCAGCAGATCCACCTGCAGCACGCTGATCGGATCGACGTAGGGATTGCGCAGGCGGATCGACAGCGCCAGCCGCGCGTCATGGTCCAGCAGCGTCTGCTGTTCCATCAATGCCAGCAGCCAGTGCCGGGTCAGTTCCAGTTCGCGCTGCACCTGCGGGAAGAAGCGCCCGTGCAGATCACCGGACAGCTTCGAGAACTGCTCGGCAATGGTGATATCGCCCTTGGACAGCACCATCGCGATGTCGTCCAGGAAGGTGCGGAAGAACGGCCAGTCACGCGCCATCTCGCGCAGCGTCTGTTCGTGGCCAGCATCGACTGCAGCCTGCAGGCCGCTGCCCACGCCATACCAGCCGGGAATGACCGCACGGGCCTGGCTCCAGGCGAACACCCACGGAATCGCGCGCAGATTGCCCAACGCCGCGTCCTGGCCCAGCCGGCGCGACGGCCGCGAGCCCAGCGTCATCCGCTCGATCACATCGATCGGAGTCGCCGTGCGGAAGTAGTCCATGAAACCGGCCTGGCCGACGAAGGCGCGGTAGACCTCGCTGCTGGAGCCGGCGACCACATCCATCACCGGCCGCCAGTCATCCTCGCGCGGCTCCGCTGCACGCGGGCGCAGGCTGGCGCGCAGTACCGCGCCGGTGGCCTGCTCCAGCGAGCGCAGGGCCAGCGCACGGATACCGTACTTGCGGTGGATCACCTCGCCCTGCTCGGTCACGCGCAGGCGGCCATCGATGCTGCCGCGCGGCGAGGCATCGACCGCGTGCGTGGTCTTGCCTCCACCACGGCTGATCGAGCCGCCACGGCCATGGAAGAAGGTCAGGCGGATGCCCGCCTCGGCCGCCACCTCCAGCAGTTCCACCTGTGCACGTTGCAGGCCCCAGCGTGAGGCGGCAATGCCACCGTCCTTGCTGCTGTCCGAATAGCCCAGCATCACCATCTGCACATCGTCGCGTGCACGCAGGTGCGCGCGGTACACCGGGTCGGCCAGCAGGTCGCGCAGCGTTGCGGTGCCGCGCTTGAGATCGTCCACGGTTTCAAACAGCGGTGCGATGTCCAGCGGCACCGTGTCACTGTCATCGACCAGCCCACCGCGCCGCGCAAGTGCCAGTACCGCCAGCACGTCACTGCGGTCATGCGCCATCGAGATGATGTAGCTGCCCAGTGCGTCACCACCATGGCGTGCGCGTGCATCGGCCAGCGCGGCGAACACCGCATCCAGCCGCTGGTTGCCCTCGTCGCCGCCGGTCGGCAGCGGCACATCACCGCTGGCGTGCGGGCCCAGCAGGTGCGCCCGTCCTGCAACATCCAGGGCGTCCCATGCCGCCTGCCCACCCAGCACCGCGGCGAGCGCGCGCGCATGCACGCTCGATTCCTGGCGGACATCCAGCCGCGCCAGATGGAAGCCAAAGGTCTTCACCCGCCACAGCAATCGCTGCACCGCGAAACCGCCTGCATGCTCGCCGCAGTTCGCGCGCAGGCTGTCCAGGATCAGCTGCAGATCGTCGATCAGTTCATTTGGGCCGGCATAGGCACCGTCGCCATCATCCAGGGTGGCCTGCAGGCGCGCACGCATGCGGTCGTTGAGCAACCGGTACGGCATGTCGGCATGGCGCGGTCGCGACTGCACCTTGGGCAGCAACTGCTGGTAGTGCGCCACCCGCGCCTGCAGCGCATCGCTCACGCCCACCCGCTCGGTGGACTGGCTGAGCAGGCTGGCCAGCTGCAGCAGCTCTTTCTGGTAGCGCCCCAGCACCGCCTGCCGCTGTGCATCCAGCGTATTGCGGATGGTGGTGGCATCCACATTCGGATTGCCATCCATGTCGCCGCCCACCCAGGTGCCGAAGCGCAGCAGTCGCGGCAGCGGCAGTTCCTGGCCATAGGTATCGCGCAGCGCCTGCTGCAGCGATTCGTACAGCACCGGAATCACCCGGTACAGCACCTGCACCAGGTAGAAGCCGACGTGCTCGCGTTCGTCATCGACAGTGGGCCGCACCGGCGAGGAATCGGTGGTCTGCCACGACGCAGTGAGTGCCATGCGGAAGCGCGCGGCATCGGCAGCCGCTTCACCCGGCGTGCGCTGGCCGTCGAGATTGTCGACCAGGCTGGCCACCATCAACTGCTCTTTTTCCAGCAGCGCGCGACGTACCGCTTCGGTCGGGTGTGCGGTGAACACCGGTTCGATATCGATGCGTGGCAACCACTGCGCCAGCTCATCCAGGCCCACACCCTGCGCCTTCAGGTGCTGCAGCGCATCCTGCAGGCCATCGGGCTGCGCCCCTGCGGTACCGGCGCGCTGGTAGTCACGGCGGCGGCGAATGCGATGCACGCGCTCGGCGATGTTGACCACCTGGAAGTAGGTGCTGAACGCCCGCACCATGGTCTCGGCCTGCTGCGGCGCGCGACCGGCCAGGCCATCGGCCAGCTCGGACAACGGCGCCTGGTTCTCGCGGCGGGAGATCGCGCGGGTGCGCACGTCCTCGACATCATCGAGAAACGCGGCCGATACCTGCTCGACCAGCAGATCGCCGACCAAGGCACCCAGCCGGCGCACATCATCGCGAAGCGGAAGATCGGGGGAAGCAAACTCGATACTGCTGCGGTACTCGTTCATCGGCGACGCACAGGCCTCGGTCAACGGATCCAGACCCCAAGCCTAAACCAGAACGGGTGACGTGCTGCGATGCAAAAATGGTTTCATCTGCACGCATCCGCCGGGCATGGCCCGGCGCTACCGTGGGCAGCGGCCCCGTTGCGGGGGCCGCCATCATGCGCGCGTCAGCGCTTCTTCTTCGCCTTGCCCTGCTCGGCCGGGCCGATGGTCTGCTCCAGCCAACGCTCGCTCTCGGCCAGCATCGTCATGATCGATTCGCGCGCGCGGTAAGCGTGCGATTCGTTGGGCAGCATCACCAGCCGCGCGGTGCCGCCCAGACCCTTCACTGCCGCAAACATGCGCTCGCTCTGCATCGGGAAGGTGCCGGAATTGTTGTCGTCCACACCGTGGATGAAGAGGATCGGATCCTTGATCTTGTCGGCGTAATTGAACGGCGCCATCTTCTGGTACACGTCCTGCGCCTGCCAGTAGTTGCGCTCTTCGGCCTGGAATCCAAACGGGGTCAGCGTGCGGTTGTAGGCACCGCTACGGGCGATGCCGGCCTTGAACAGGCGCGTGTGCGCGAGCAGGTTGGCGGTCATGAACGCACCGTAGGAGTGGCCACCGATGGCGATGTGCTCGCGGTCGGTCACGCCACGGCGCACCACTTCATCCACCGCCGCCTGCGCGTTGGACACCAGCTGCTCGATGTAGGTGTCGTTGGGTTCCTTGTCGCCCTCGCCGATGATCGGCATCGACGGGCTGGCCAGCACCACATAGCCCTTGGCCAGGAACGCCTGCGGGCCCCAGTAGCTCACCGCGTTGAAGCGGTACGGCGAGTCGGTCACCTGGCTGGCCGCTGCGGCACTCTTGAACTCACCCGGGTAGGCCCACATCAGCAGCGGGCGCGGGCCATCGCGCTTGGGATCGTAGCCCGGCGGCAGCAGCAGGGTCGCGGTCAGGTCAACGCCGTCCTTGCGCTTGTAGCGGATCTGTTCCTTCTGCACGCCCTTCAACTGCGGCAGCGGATGCGCGAAATGGGTCAGTGCACGTGGCGCGGCACTGGCATCGGCCAGCGACTGCACATACATGTTGGTCGGCTCGTCCGGGCTTTCGCGGCTGATCAGCAACGCGCTGCCCTGCGCATCCAGCAGCGCCAACGGCGCGGCGTAGGTCGGCGCCTGCGAATGGAACAGGCGGGTCGCCTTGCCGCTGGCCACGTCGAAGCGATCAACGAACGGACGGTCGCCTTCCGGCGATGCACCGGCACCGGCCAGGAACAGGCTGCCACCATCGGCGCTGGTGTGCAGCAGCGAGCGGCCGCGATCATCGCTGAGCATCATCGGCCGGCCCGGATCGGCATAGCGGTCCTGCGCATCGCGATCCCACAGCAGCCGTGCCTCGGCATCGGCATTGTCGGGGGCGATCAGCCAGGTCTTGCTGCGGCGGGACTTCCACCATGATTCGTTGAGCAGGGCCAGGTCGCCACGGCCCCAGCTGATGCCCGCGTAGCGACTGCCCAGCTGGGCGATGGTCAGCGGCGGCTTGTCGAACGGCGCAGCCTGCATGAACACTGCATCGCGCACCTTGGCCTCCCTGTTGGGGTCGCCACCATCCTGCGCTTCGGCCCAGACCAGGGTGGCATCGGCATCGCCGCGCCAGCTGATGTCGCGCACGCCGGTCACTTCGGCATCGTTGCCGGTGGGCAGGCCTTCCACCAGCGGGCGCACGGCCACGGTGTGCACCAGCTTGCCGGTGCTGCGCTCGAGCACTTCGATACGGCGCGGGAAGCTGCCCAGCGGCACCACGTAGGAATACGGGCGCTGTACCGGCTGGCTGAGCACGAAGCGCCCGTCCGGGGACACCGCAAAGCCCATGAAGATGCCCGCGGCGCCCACAGCGCGGCTGCTGCCGTCCAGGCTGACTTCCATCGGCTGGGTGGTGGCGTAGTAATCGAACTGACGCGCATCGGCGTCGTTCTTCAGCAGGTCCTGGTAGGTGCGGATGGACACCACCCCGCCCCCCTGCGTGGTCTGCTGCACGGCCGGACCGGTGGGAATGCCGTCCGCTGCCGGTGCCGCGCCCAGGGTGGCCGGACGGGTGAACACCACCAGCCCACGGCTGTCCGGCAACCACTGGTAACCGCTGCCGAGCACCGTGTTCAGGCCAGCAACGAGGCGGCGGGCGCTGCCACCGGCCACGTCCACCAGCCACAGTTCATTGGCGCCGGTGCTGGCATCGACCTGGTTGAAGGCCAGCCACTTCTGGTCAGGCGACCAGCCCAGGCTGGCGATCGACAGCGTGGCCGGCAGGCCGCTGATCTGCCGCTCCTTGCCATCGGCCACGTTCATCAGCCACAGCTTCTGGCCGAAGCTGAAGCGGCTGTCGGAGAAGGTGCGCGGGTTGATGCGCAGGCCGGCCAGCTTCAGCTCCGGCTGTGCCACCACCTGGATCGACGGCAGCGACGGCATCTGCATCAGCGCGGCCACATCGCGGCGCGGTGACAGGTACAGCGAGGGCGCGCGCGGCGCGTCGACCACCGCCTGCAGTGCGGCAGAGGGCAGCTCGTAGCCGGTCACGCCCTGCGCTTGGGTCTGTGCCGCCTGCGGGGCCGCAGCCCAGGCCTGCGGGACCACCGCCAGCAGGGCCATCGACAGGACCAGGCCGGTCAAGCGCCGTTTGCGGCGTGCGTGCATGCTCATCGTTGTTCCACCTGTTCGCTGCGTTAAGCCCTCGACCTTAACAGGCCATGCACATCCGCCCATCTGCCGATGGTTGGGTCATCGCTGTGTCACAGCAGAGGCGCGATATAATGGGCGTCCTCCCCTGCCGAGGGGCGCTGCGACCGGATCCCCTGAGACCGGCCAGGCTCGGCCAGGTGGCTTTGCAACAACGGCGCCCGGCTAGATGCGAGCATCCGCTCGCCCACAACCGGAGCTACTGCATGAATGCTGTTGCCAAGACCTTCTCCACCGAAGGTGATTACAAGATCCGCGACATCACCCTGGCCGACTGGGGCCGCAAGGAACTGGACATCGCCGAGCACGAGATGCCGGGCCTGATGTCGATCCGTCGCAAGCACGCCGCCAGCCTGCCGCTGAAGGGCGTGCGCGTGACCGGTTCGCTGCACATGACCATCCAGACCGCGGTGCTGATCGAGACCCTGAAGGACATCGGCGCCGACGTGCGCTGGGCCTCGTGCAACATCTTCTCCACCCAGGACCATGCCGCTGCGGCCATCGCTGCTACCGGCACCCCGGTGTTCGCCTGGAAGGGCGAGTCGCTGGAAGAGTACTGGGACTGCACCCTCGACGCGCTGACCTTCACCCTGGCCGACGGCACCCTGACCGGCCCGGAGCTGGTGGTCGACGACGGCGGTGATGTCACCCTGCTGATCCACAAGGGCTACGAGCTCGAAAACGGCAGCACCTGGGTCGATGAGAAGGCCGCCTCGCACGAAGAACAGGTCATCAAGAACCTGCTCAAGCGTGTGGCCAAGGAGCGCCCGGGCTACTGGGGCCGCGTGGTCAAGGACTGGAAGGGCGTCTCCGAAGAGACCACCACCGGCGTGCACCGCCTGTACCAGCTGGCCCAGGCCGGCACCCTGCTGATCCCGGCGATCAACGTCAACGACTCGGTCACCAAGAGCAAGTTCGACAACCTGTACGGCTGCCGCGAGTCGCTGGCCGATGGCCTCAAGCGCGCGATGGACGTGATGCTGGCCGGCAAGGTGGCCGTGGTCTGCGGCTACGGCGACGTCGGCAAGGGCTGCGCTGCATCGCTGCGTGCCTACGGCGCGCGCGTGATCGTCACCGAGATCGACCCGATCTGCGCCCTGCAGGCGGCGATGGAAGGCTATGAAGTCAACACCATCGAATCGACCCTGGGCCGTGCCGACCTGTACGTCACCACCACCGGCAACAAGGACATCATCCGCATCGAGCACCTGAGCGCGATGAAGGACCAGGCCATCGTCTGCAACATCGGCCACTTCGACAACGAGATCCAGGTCGATGCGCTGGTGGGCTTCAAGGGCGTGCAGCACGTCAACATCAAGCCGCAGGTGGACAAGTACATCTTCCCCAACGGCAATGCGATCTTCCTGCTGGCCGAAGGCCGCCTGGTCAACCTGGGCTGCGCCACCGGCCACCCGAGCTTCGTGATGTCCAACTCGTTCGCCAACCAGACCCTGGCCCAGATCGACCTGTGGGCCAACAAGGACAGCTACGAGAACAAGGTGTACCTGCTGCCGAAGAAGCTGGACGAGGAAGTGGCCCGCCTGCACCTGGAAAAGATCGGCGTGAAGCTGACCACCCTCAGCCAGGAACAGGCCGACTACATCGGCGTGCCGGTGGAAGGCCCGTTCAAGCCGGACCATTACCGCTACTGATGCCTGCAGGTGCCGGCCCGCGGCCGGCACTGCCCATGCATGCAACACACGGAACGGGCGCCTTCGGGCGCCCGTTCTGCGTTGTGGCAGGCGCCGGCCCGATCCGCGCGCCCTGTCACAGAGCCCTAAGAACCGGCTTGTTACGCTTTACGACCCCGGCGGTCCCCGCCGCAGGGTGTTGCGGTGCCAAGCCCGCTCCGCGGCTGCCACGGTGCCTCCCGTTCCATGGTTCGCCCCATTCCCCTGCAGCGCGCAGGGACGTGCGCCAGGACGCAGACTTCAAAGGATAGACATGCAGCGCAGCAGTGAACGTATGACCCGGGCCATCAAGCCCCTGATGACCCTGTGCTGGGTGGCCCTGCTGGCCGCCTGTACCCCGCCGTCCGGCGACGCCCAGGCCACCGCACCTGCAGCCACCACCGAACAGGCCAGCGCCGACGGCAAGGCGTCCAGCGCCCCGGCAGCGGCGACGGGCAGCAGCACGGCCTGCGCCGAGGGGGCATCGCAGGTGCAGACCCTGATCTGCAACGACCCCGCCCTGGTGCAGCAGCAAGGCGAGCTGGCCAAGGCCGAAGCCAGCGCACGCGAGACCCTCGATGCAGCCGGCAAGGACAAACTGCAGGCCGAGCAGCAGCGCTGGATCCAGCACACGCGCGACCTGTGCGGTGACGCGCATTGCCTGCAACAGGTATCTGCCGACCGCCTGAAGGTGCTGTCGGCCACGCGCGACGGCCTGGTCGACCAGGACGCCTGCGAAGTGCCCGATGGCCAGCAGCAGTGCGTGGACCTGCTGGTGCTGCGCGACCCCAACAGCCAGCTGGCGAACTTCAACACGCTGCTCGGTGAAAACGGCCAGGAAGGCCGGCTGCTGGGCTGCACCGCCACCATCAACAGCGGCGGCGGCCCGAACGCCCTGCTGGCGGCCAACTGCACCCAGGAAACGGCCAGCGGCAAACGCAACGTGCAGCTGTGCAGCAACCAGATGGTCGGCCAGTTCGCCATCGAACCGGCACCGGCTGCTTACGGCACCCAGGCCACCCGCCAGCTGCTCGGCTTCACCCAGCAGCACTGCGCCGGCTGACACCCGTCGGGCAGGCCCGGCACCTTTCTCCTCATTGAAGGACGATGACCATGGCAACGGATTCCACCCTCACCCGCGAGCAGCTGTCCACGCTGTTCCTCAACACCGAACTGGGCGGCAACACCCGCCACCTGGACCATTTCTCATACGCCAAGGAAGGCACCAGCACCTACTCGTTCGGCCTGGTGCAGTTCGACGTCGGCGGCAACCCGCAGGCCAGGCGTTTCCTGCGCGACAACGGCTTCAGCAACGGTGACATCGCACTGCTGTCCCAGCAGGGCGGCCTGAGCACACAGCAGCTGGCCGCGCTCGACGCCAAGCTGCAGGCCATTCCGCAGGCCAACATCGACCAGCTCACCAACGCCAAGCTGGACAGCGCCATCGAGCGCGTCGATGAGGCCATCACCAAGGTGCGTGCGACCAACCCGGCCGCTGCCGATGCCATCGTCGCAAACCCGGAACTGCAGCTGGCCATGGCCGACTATGACAACCAGTTCGGCAGCATGGGCCCGCAGTTCATCAACTATCTGGCCGGCAATGCCGAAAAGCTGCAGGGCGGTACCGTGCAGGCTGGCGATCCGCCGACGCGCGGTGACGTGCAGGCCTTCGTCGATGCGACCAAGTACGGCATCCAGTCGCCCGCGGCGGTGACCAGCCGCGATGCACGCTTCGACACGGCCATGACCCAGCTGGGCATCACCCCCACCCATGCCCCCGCGCATGGGTCACCCACCACACCCGGTGCCCCTGGCAACGGCGTGCTGGTGAACGGCGCCAAGGGTGAGGACGTGCAGGCGATGCAGCAGCAGCTGGCCGACCTGGGCTACAAGGGCAAGGACGGCAGACCGCTGGTGGCCGATGGCGATTTCGGGCCCGGCACCCTGGAAGCCGTCAAGCAGTTCCAGCGTGACCACCACCTCAGCGTCGACGGCAAGGTCGGTGGCGATACGCTTGGCGCACTGGATGCGGCCGCGCAGCAGCGCGCACAGGCGAACGAACAGGAACGCGTCGCAGCAGAACCGACCATGGCCACCCCGGGCCACGCCGACAACCCCCGTTACCAGCAGGTCGTGGAACGGCTGGAAGTGCTGGAAGAACAACGCCGCCAGGGCGGCCTGTCGCCGCTGTTCAATGACCGCGCCCAGCTGGAAAACGCAGCGGGACAGGTGGCGTATGAATCCAAGGTCGCTGGCATGCGCCAGGTCGATACGGTAGTGGCCCGCCCCGATGGCCAGGGTGTGTTCGCGGTACAGGGCCAACTGAACGATCCGGCCGCGCAGCGCACCTACATCGATCTGCCCCAGGCCGTGAGCCAGGACCTGCAGGCGAGCACGCGGCAGAGCCAGGCACTGGATGCCGACCTGTCGCAGCGGCAGGTGCAGGAACAGCAGCAGACCCAGCAGGCGCTGTCGCGCTGATCGCAGCTGCTGCGCCGCAGACGCAACGGGTGCCTGCGGGCGCCCGTTGCGCATCTGCACCTGCGCAGCAGCCTCGGTCAAGGCGGCGCAGCTGGGCCACGCTACGATGTGCGCATGACTCCGGCCATCAACCTGCTCAAGCGCGAACGGATCGCCCATACCGTGCACAGCTACGTGCATGACGCCCATGCCGAATCCTACGGCGGCGAAGCCGTCGAGAAGCTGGGCCTGGACCCCGCACAGGTATTCAAGACCCTGCTGGCCAGCACCGAAACGCACGAGCTGCTGGTAGCCATCGTTCCGGTGGCCGGGCAGCTGGACCTGAAGGCACTGGCCGAAGCCGCTGGTTGCAAGAAGTGCGAGATGGCCGCCGTCGATGCCGCGCAGCGCGCAACCGGCTATCTGGTCGGCGGCATCAGTCCACTCGGGCAGAAGAAGCGCCTGCGCAGTTTCCTTGATGCCAGCGCGCGGTCGCTGCCAACGCTGCACGTCAGCGCGGGGCGGCGTGGCCTCGAAGTGGAACTGGCTCCTGACGATCTGCTGTGCCTGACCGGCGGCCATTACGCCGTGATCGGCAGGTCCCGTTGATGCGCTGGCCGTGGTCCGCATCACCGCCGCCGCGACTGGACGATCCGCAGGCCGACGTGCTGCTGCAGGAACTGATGTCGCGCGATGCCAGCCGTATCCACGCGGCCAGCAGTCGACTGGCACGGTTGTTCAGCACCACCACGCTGGACGCACTGGCACCCCATGCCGAACGCATCGAGCAGGCCTGCCAGGGCGTGCAGCTCGGCGGTGCACTGATCGGCAACGACGTACACCTTGCTGCCAGCCTGCGCCGCCTGCGCTATTGGCGTGAACGCAGCGGATGCCTGTGCGCACTGTTTCCCGACTATCTGTTCTTCAACCCACGCCAGCTGATCGAACAGGGCAATGTGCAGTTGCTGCAGCTGGGCGTGGCCGAAGACGGCTGGGGCGACCGGCATCGTGTGGCCTGCACCCGCTGCGGCCAGCACTGGGATGCCACCGACCGTGAATACCACTATCCGTGGTGGGAGTGGACAGCGCTGACCGGGTCATCGGCCGGCTAGTCGTTCGCAAACGTCGCCGTCGCAGGAACCATGCTCATCTGCGGCGTGCTCAAGGCCGCCCCCTCCCGCTTCCATCGCCATCCCAGCGCGGCCTTCACCGCTGCCTCGTCAAGCAGGGCATGGCCGCTGGATCCCGCCACGATGACCGCTTTGGCGCGTCCCTGGTCATTCAACAGCACGCTCATGCTCACTTTGCCCTGCAGGTTGTCAGCGCGCGCTGCCGCCGGATAACCCGGCATGGAGGGGCGATCAAGGCGCCAGCGCGGGTCATCGTGGACGACCAGCGGCGTACGCGTGGAGAGCGGGCAGCGGGAAGGCATCTGCAGTTCGAAGCCCGCTGCTCCGTCGATCGGCCGGATCTGTGCCGGTGTGCCGCAGGCGATGAGGGCGATCGCCTCCAGCATGCCTTGCTGTCGCTGCAACGCAGCTGCATTGCCACCGGTTGCGCGCAACGTGCAGCGCCCTCCGGCATTGGACGCCTGCAGTTGGTCGACACTGGCATCACGGACCGCCGCCGGCTCGGACAGACGTCCACACGACGCGTCGGCGTCGTATCCCGTCGAGCAACCGCCAGCGGCGAGCACGGCCACCAGCATGGCGGCCCGCGGATTCATGCTTCCCTTCGTCATCCTGCACCTCCTGTACCGGTCTGCCGACATCGTAGCGTGTTGCTGCGCAGTCGTTTTCACAGCGCCCCGATCACGGCCGCCAGTTGGCGTTGCTCTCCCAGAACGCCACCGCGCGCTGGTAGGCCTCACGATCCAGCGGCACGCCCGAGCCGCCCTCTTCCACGCCCAGCGCATTGCGCATCATCGTGATCGGCGCCATCGGCACTTCTTCCGGCTCGGCGGTGTAGATGCAACCGACGATGCCCCAGTCGGCCTCGATCGGCGAACCTTCCTTCGCCAGCTGCTCGGCGCTGTACAGGATCACCACCAGGTAATTCGCGCGTGGCGACTCCACGCCTTCGAACCAGCGCACCAGCACCGGCAGCTCCTCGCGGTTGCGTGCTTCGTAGCCGCTGCGAAGCTGGTGGCGGTTGTCGTCGGTGATCGGCACCGTCAGGCAGCGCGTGCTGGTCCAGTTCTCGTACACGAACAGCTTGCAGAACGGCGCGTAGCCGTCGAGCACTTTCAACGGCGCATGCGCGTTGAGATGCGCCTGGAACTGCTCGGCCGTGCAGTCCTGGATGGTGTTGCCGCGCGGCACGCGCGGGAACAGGCGGGGGCGGGCGAAATCGGTAAGGACGATGGACATGGCGCGGCGTGGTCAGGGAATCCGCTGCACAGGGTAACCGCCCCGACGCCAGGCCGGGCGGGATGGCGCGGGTCACTGGCGTCGCCGCCGAACCTGCGGCACCCTGCCATCGACCCATCGCAAGGATCGCCGGCTCATGGATGCAGCACGTGCGTTGCCCCCGCCACCGCGTCGCGGCCGACGCCGATGGCTGAAGGTGCTGGCTGTCATCGTGCTGGCACCGCCACTGCTGTTCATCGCTGCCCTGCTCTGGCCACTGCCTGCACCGCCACTGCCCGACGCCGGCAACAGCCGCGTGATCATCAATGTGCGGGTGGTGGATGTAGCCAATGGCCAGGCCAGTGAGCCCACAACGGTAACGCTGCGCAACGGCCTGATCGCCGCCGTCGGCGAAGGCGCATATGACACCGCGTTGCCCATACTCGATGCCGGCGGCCGCTGGCTGCTGCCCGGCTTCTGGGACATGCACACCCACGCGCTGCAGCTGTCGCCACAACTGCAGTTCCCGTTGATGCTGGCCAACGGCATCACCGGCACCCGCGACATGATGGACTGCCCGCAGGCTGCCGATCCGCTGATCGCCTGCGTGGCCGACAAGCGCCGCTGGACCACGCAGGCCATCGCCGGGCAGCAGGTTGCGCCGCGCTTCGTGCAGATCGCAAGCTTCTACTTCGAAGATCCATCACTTGCGCCGGAGACCGCCGTCCAGCAAGCACGCACGTACACCGCGCGCGGCGTCGACGCGTTGAAGGTCTACAACCGGCTGCGTGCGGATACCTACCAGCACCTTGCCGTTGAAGCACGGCAGCTGCATCGCCCGCTGGTCGGCCACCTGCCCAAGGCAATCGCGCTGGAGCAGGCACTGCATGCGGGCCAGCACAGCTTCGAGCACGCCCACCTGTTCGTACGCCATTGCTTCGACCACGCCGCCGCATGGCGCGACGGCATGCTGGACGACGTCGACCCGACGGCACTGGCCGAACGCATGGTCGGCGGTTACCAGCCATCCACCTGCGATGAGGCATTTGCCCTGATCCAGGCCAGCGGCGCCGCGTTCGTGCCTACGCATGTCACCCGCGAGGAAGATGCACGCGCGCGCGATCCGGCATTCATCGATGATCCGCGCCTGGCTTATCTGGATCCACTTTCGCGCTGGGCCTGGCGCGATGATCTGCAGGCCACCACCGCGCGCTACCCCGGCCTGCGCGGCGAGCACGCGCTGAAGGCCTACTTCGATCATGGCCTGGCGCTGACCGGCGCTGCGCATCGTGCAGGCGTCATCGTGCTGGTCGGCACCGATACCGGGCTGGGCGGCTTCCGCTATCACGATGAACTGCAGTGGTTGCGGCAGGCAGGCTTGAGCCAGGCCGACGTGCTGCGCGCAGCGACGCTGCAGGCCGCACGTCATCTGGACCTGCAGGCAACGCATGGCAGCGTCGAGGTCGGCAAGGCGGCCGACCTGGTCCTGCTCGATGGCAACCCGTTGCAGGACACCGCCAACACCCGGCGTGTGCATGCGGTGCTGCTGGCAGGTCACCTCTACGACCGCCCGCAGCTGGATGCACTGCTCGCTTACGCCCGCGCGCAGGCACGGTCACCGGCGGTGATGGCGCGCCTGCTGTGGGGCTTCATCACCAGCCCGGTCAGCAGCGAACTGTAGTGCCGGTAGCCGGGGACGACCCACACCCGTATTTTGCACATCCATCTTGATGAAGAGATATACTAAACCGCACCCGCCGCCATTGCCCACGCCATGACCGCCATCAGCTTCGAGTTCTATCCGCCCAAGACCGACGAACAGCGCAGCCAGCTCGACCGTGCCGCGGCGAAGCTGAAGGCCTACGCGCCTGAATACGTGTCCTGTACGTTCGGTGCCGGTGGCTCGACCCTCAGCTACACCTCCGAGACCGTGCGCCATCTCAACCAGCACCACGGCTTCGAGGCAGCGCCGCACCTGTCCTGCGTCGGCGGCACCCGCCAGGAGATCCGCGAGCTGCTGAAGCTGTACCGCGCCATCGGCTGCCGTCGCCTGGTCGCACTGCGTGGCGACCTGCCCTCGGGCATGGGCTTTCCCGGCGACATGCGCTATGCCTCCGAACTGATCGCCTTCATCCGCGCCGAGCACGGCGACGCCTTCCGCATCGAAGTCGGCGCCTACCCCGAGACGCATCCGCAGGCGCAGGATGCCCTGCTCGACCTGAAGCACTTCAAGGCCAAGATCGACGCCGGTGCCGATGCCGCCATCACCCAGTACTTCTTCAATCCCGACGCCTACTTCCACTTCGTCGATGAAGTGCAGCGGCTGGGCGTGCAGGTGCCGATCACCCCGGGCATCATGCCGATCTCCAACTTCAGCCAGCTGCGCCGCTTCTCCGAGCAGTGCGGCGCGGAAATCCCGCGCTGGATCGGCCGCAAGATGCAGGCCTACGGCGACGACGCCGAATCGGTCCGCGCCTTCGGTGCCGAGGTCGTGGCCAGGCTGTGCCAGCGCCTGATCGAAGGCGGTGCACCGGGCCTGCACTTCTATACATTGAACCTGGCCAAGCCGACGGTGTCGGTGCTGAAGCTGCTGCGCGGCTGAAAGTACGCCGCGTTATCGCAATCGGCGCTACGCTGCGTCGATGAAGGTCGTCCTGCCCCTGTTGCTGGTCCTGCTGCTTGCCGGCGTCTGCGCCACCGCGCAGGCGCAGTCCACGCGCTTGAACCGCTGCACCGATCCGCAGGGCCAGAGTGTCTACACCGACCGCCCCTGCGACAGCCTGGGTGCGCAGTCGCGGCGGCCGCCGCCGGCCGCTGCAGGCAATACCCTGCAACGCGACAGCCTCGGCAGCAGCTGCCCGCGTCGCTTGAGCGAACTGGTGCAGGCGTTGCACACGGCGGTCGCCATCGGTGATGTGAACCGGCTTTCTTCGCTGTACCTGTGGGGCGCGGTGTCCGATGCGGGCGCGCAGCGCATTCTGGGCCAGCTGGAATCAGTGGTGCGACGACCGCTGGTGGATGTGCTGCCGGTGTATCCGCAGCAGGCCTCTGCCGCTGGCAACGCCACTGTCGTGCCCGGCATCGAAGCCGAACCCGAGCCGCAGGCAGCTCGCCATCCGGTGGGGCTGCGCCTGGAGCAGACACTGCCGGGCAGCGTGGCGCGCGCCTCCACGGTGCTGGGGCTGCGCCGGCAGTACGGGTGTTTCTGGATCACGCTGTGATCGCGGGCTTGCATCCACGCATGGCGTGGATCTACTGATTCATCCACGCAGGGCGTGGGTCTACTGCACTTGCCGAACGAAGCGGCGCTAAGCCGGCCACAATCCGCGGATCGCGGCAATACCCTGGCCGCCATGACGGCGCGCCTGCGCGACATCGGCAGGCGTCATGCCGCCCAGTGCATAGATCGGCAACGACACCTGCGCGCGCAGCGCTGCGAAGGCCTCCCACCCCAGTGGCGCGGCACCGGGATGACTGGCGGTGGCCTGCACCGGCCCCAGTACCGCGAAGTCGCAGCCAAGATGCTCGGCGCGCTGCAACTGCTGCAGGTCGTGGCACGAGGCAGCCACCGGTTGTCCGGCCGGCAACGGCCGCTCCTGCAACAGCAGCAGCTGCTCGCTGCCCAGGTGCACGCCCACGCCCAACGAGCGCGCCAGTTCAACATCACGGTTCAGCAGCCACTCCACGCCACTGCGGCGATGCGTTCGCAGTGCCTGTTCGATCATCGCCTGGCGCTGGGGATGGTCGCCTGGCAGGCGCAGCTGGATACGCTGCTGTCCCGAGGCGACCGCCTGCTGCAGCTGTGCGTGCCATCGCTGCTGGTCGGGATCTTCGTCGGCCGGCGCCGGTGTGATCAGGTAGCAGCCCGGCTGCCGCAACGCAGCCACCACCGGCAGGTCCGCCGGCGGCATCGAATAGCGGCCCAGCTTGTCCGGCGCCACCCAGGTGATGGCCTGGCCCTCGCGCCCGCGCGGGGTACCCTTCCAGCTGCGTACATGCCGCACTTCCAGGGTCAGGTGCTTGTCCGGGTAGCGCTGCGGCACGTCCATGATCCACTCGCCGACATCGGCTTCGATGCCGAGCTCTTCATGCAGCTCACGCACCAGCGCCTGCTCGGAGGTTTCGCCGGGCTCACGCTTGCCACCGGGAAACTCCCACAGGCCGCCCATGTCACGGTCTTCGGTACGGCGGTTGAGCAGCACGCGGCCGCGGGCGTCAGTGATGACGGCGGCCACGACGTGGATCGATCGTTTCGGGGTGGGCATGGGGGGAGCATGCCCAAAACAGGGGGATGGGCGCAATCGGTCCGGCCCATAACAGGAAAGCCCCGCTTTCGCGGGGCCTTCCGGGGGTCAGCTCAGCTGGCCGTGGCAGTGCTTGTACTTCTTGCCACTGCCGCAGGGGCACGGATCGTTGCGGCCGATCTTCGGCTCGTCACGCTGCACCTGTGCGATGCCCTGCTGGGCGGCCTGCACCTGCGCGGCTTCCTCGTCGGCGCTGTAGCTGCCAACGTCCTGATGCTGGAACTGCGACTGGCTCAGGCGCGCTTCCACCTGCTGCCGTTCGGCCGCTTCCAGTGCCTGCACTTCCTCGTCGCTGCGGATGCGCACGCGGGCCAGCAGGGTCACTACTTCGCGCTTGACGTTCTCCAGCATGTCCGAGAACAGCTCGAAGGCTTCCTTCTTGTATTCCTGCTTCGGCTGCTTCTGCGCGTAACCCCGCAGGTAGATGCCCTGGCGCAGGTAATCCATGCGTGCCAGGTGCTCCTTCCAGCTCTGGTCGAGCACGGTCAGCATCACGTGCTTTTCCAGCGCGCGCATGGTCTCTTCGCCCACGCCCGCTTCCTTCTCGGCGAAGTGCTGGTTGATGCGTTCCTGCACCTTGGCAGCGATGCCCTCGGCATCCAGTTCTTCGTGCGACTTGACCAGGTCGGTCAGCGACATGTCCAGGCCGAAGTCGGACTGCAGGGTAGCTTCCAGGCCGCGCAGGTCCCACTGTTCGTCCACCGAATTGGGCGGCACGAAGCGGGCGACGATGTCGAAGATCACGTCGTCGCGGATGCCGTCGACGTTGTCCTTCACCGACTCGGCATCCAGCAGTTCGTCGCGCTGGGCGTAGATCACCTTGCGCTGGTCGTTGTTGACATCGTCGAAGTCCAGCAGGTTCTTGCGGATGTCGAAGTTGTGGGCCTCGACCTTGCGCTGCGCCTTCTCGATCTGGCGGCTGACCAGGCGGTCCTCGATGACGTCGTCTTCCTTCATGCCCATCATGCGCATGGCCTTCTGCACCCAGTCGGAGGCGAAGATGCGCATCAGGTTGTCTTCCAGCGACAGGTAGAAGCGGGACGAACCCGGGTCACCCTGGCGACCCGAACGGCCGCGCAGCTGGTTGTCGATGCGACGCGATTCGTGGCGCTCGGTGCCGACGATGTGCAGGCCGCCAGCAGCCTTGACCGCGTCATGGCGCTTCTGCCATTCGGTCTTGATCGCTGCCTTCTGCTCGTCGGTCGCGCCTTCGCCCAGCTCGTGGATTTCCGCTTCCAGCGAACCGCCCAGCACGATGTCGGTACCACGACCGGCCATGTTGGTGGCGATGGTCACAGCGGCCGGGCGACCGGCATTGGCGACGATGGTTGCTTCGCGGTCATGCTGCTTGGCGTTCAGCACTTCGTGCTTCACGCCGGCCTTGCGCAGGTGCTCAGACAGCATTTCCGAGGTTTCGATCGAGGTGGTACCCACCAGCACCGGCTGGCCGCGCTTGGCGCACTCTTCAATGTCGGCCAGCACCGCGTTGAACTTGCCCTTGCGGTTGAGGAACACCTGGTCCGGGCTGTCCTTGCGGATGGTCGGACGGTTGGTCGGGATCACCACCACTTCCAGGCCATAGATGCTCTGGAACTCGAAGGCTTCGGTATCGGCCGTACCGGTCATGCCGGACAGCTTCTTGTACATGCGGAACAGGTTCTGGAAGGTGATGCTGGCCAGCGTCTGGTTTTCGCGCTGGACCGGCACGCCTTCCTTCGCTTCCACCGCCTGGTGCAGGCCATCGGACCAGCGACGGCCGGACAGGGTGCGGCCGGTGAATTCATCGACGATGACCACTTCGCCGTCGCGCACGATGTAATCCACGTCACGCTGGTAGATGGCGTGCGCGCGCAGTGCGGCGTTGAGGTGGTGGACCACGGTCAGGTTCTGCGCGGCGTACAGGCCTTCGGTCTCGGCATCGAGGATGCCGGCGTCGACCAGCAGCTGCTCGGCGTGCTCCATGCCCGCTTCGGACAGGTGCACCTGCTTGCCCTTCTCATCCACCCAGAAGTCGCCCTCACCGTCTTCCACTTCCTGCTTGACCAGGTTGGGCACGATGCGGTTGACGCGGATGTACAGCTCCGGGGAATCATCGGCCGGGCCGGAGATGATCAGCGGGGTGCGCGCTTCGTCGATCAGGATCGAGTCGACTTCGTCGACGATGGCGTAGTGCAGGCCGCGCTGGTAACGATCGGCCTTGGACAGCGCCATGTTGTCGCGCAGGTAATCGAAACCGAATTCGTTGTTGGTGCCGTAGGTGATGTCCGAGCCGTAGGCTTCGCGCTTGTCGCTGTGCGGCATGCCCGGGTAGACCACGCCCACGCTCAGGCCCAGCCAGTTGTACAGCTTGCCCATCTGCGCGGCATCGCGGCGCGCCAGGTAGTCATTGACGGTGACCACATGCACGCCCTTGCCTTCCAGCGCGTTGAGGTACACCGGCAGGGTCGCCACCAGGGTCTTGCCTTCACCGGTGCGCATTTCTGCGATCTTGCCCAGGTGGAGGACCATGCCGCCGATCAGCTGCACGTCGTAGTGGCGCATGCCCAGCACGCGGCGACCGGCTTCGCGGCAGACCGCGAACGCTTCCGGCAGCACCTTGTCCAGGCCTTCACCCGCGGCGATGCGCTGCTTGAACTCCGGCGTCTTGGCCTGCAGCTGCTCGTCGGAAAGCTTCTCGATCTCCGGCTCCAGCGCATTGATCTTGGCGACGATGCGGTTGAGCTGGCGCAGCTGTCGTTCATTACGACTGCCAAATACGCGGGTAAGCAGGCTGTTGATCATTGAAGGAACCGGGTTGGATGGGAATGCCGCACGGCTCCGGGAGGATCCGTCCGCCGTAAACGAAACAGGGCGCCTGGCGCCCTGTCGATGGCAACACCCATTGTAGCTTGGGATGGCCGCGAGGGGTTTCAACCCTTTACTGGCCCATCGCGCACCCCGGATGGGCCGCGCTGCGCGCTCGCGGGGCATGGCCCCGCGCTACCGTCCGGCGGCGGCTGCATCCAGGCAGCGCCGGGCCATGCCCGGCGAAGGGGCTCAGCCGCGGGTGATGCGCCCGACCGGGGTATTGCCGCCGTCACCGAGGAACTTGCGCGGATTGACCACGTTGCCGTTTTCCCACACCTCGAAGTGCACGTGGGCACCGGTCGAACGGCCGGTGGAACCGGCCTTGGCCACTTCCTGGCCGGCACGCACCAGGTCGCCGACCTTCACCACCAGGCGCGAATTGTGCGCGTAGCGGGTGACATAGCCGTTACCGTGGTCGACGTCGACAACGTTGCCGTAGCCGCCCTTGACCCCGGAGAAGCTGACCACGCCGTCGGCCACCGACATCACCGGATCGCCAACACGGGCGTGGAAGTCCATGCCCTTGTGGGTGGCGGCACCGCGACCGAACGGGTCGGCACGGGTACCAAAGCCGGAGGTCACGTAGCTGTTGCGGATCGGCATGCGTGAGGGCACGGCGTTCTGCTGCAGCTGGTGGTCGAACATCAGCGATTCCATCACCGACAACTGGCGGCCTGAAGCAGCGAAGCGCTGCTCCAGCACCTGTAAGTCGGCGTTAACGTCCTTGACCGGGATGTCCGCGGTCGGGCCGCCGGCATCGCCGTCACCGAGGCCAGGGGTCTCGTTGAAGTCGAATTCGCCGTCTTCCAGCTTGCCCATCTGGGTCAGCCGTTCGCCCAGTGCGTTCAGGCGGGTGGCCTGTGCCTGCAGCTCGCCGAGGCGGGCGGCCAACGCATTGACCTGGGTCTGCGCATCGCGCTGGACCTTGGCCAGCTCGGCCTCCTGGCGGTCGACCTTGGCCTGCAGGCGCGAGTCATTGAGCGCGCTGGCGCCAATGCCGCCGGCAAGGCCGATAATGCAACCTGCTCCGAGCACGCTGCCCAGCAGGGCCCGGGGGCGGTCCTCGAAGTAGAACCGCAAACGCGTGAGCGCCGATTTGGCCTGTCCTTCACGCGTTTTGATTACGATCTTTTTGAATGCCATCAGTGAGTTTTCATGTCTGAGCCGAAATCCAGCGTTCGTCCCGCATCCCGACCGAAACCGGCCCTGGATGTAGTGATGGCGGACAAAAGCGGGAACCCGCTGCGTCGTGCCTTGTGGCTCGATGCGCTGGACCGTCAGTTGCGCCCCCAGTTACCGCCCGCGTTGCGCAACCGTTGCCGGCTGGCCAATGTGGACGGGGAACACCTCGTTTTTCTCGTCGAGTCCCCGGTCTGGCATGCCAAGTTGCGGCTTGCCGAAGCCCAGTTGCTCGACGCGGCCCGGTCCATCGGGCTGAAGGCCACCAAGGTGACCGTCAAGACTGCGTCTCCCACTCCCACGCGCTCCCCAGCGCTCGACAACCGGAATGGACCCCACGCAGTTTCAGCCGCCACGCACAAAGGGCTACGCGACGCCTTGGCAGCTTTGCAGGACCTTCCTTCGAAGCCGAAGAGGGAAACCTGAAAGCAGCGGAGCGTCCTGCTCCACTCCCCGTCGCGCGTGTCACCGCTGCGTGAAACATTTCGGGGGCCGGGTCGCATCCTAGCTGGGTAAGGTGGGGCAGTCGTTAGAGTTTTGTTAAAAAAACGTTAAATTCAGGCTTCTGATCCATCAGGTTCACAAAAGCGTGACCTCGAACAGACAGTCGCGTCACCTCATGCGCCAGTAGCGACAGTGGTGCCGGAAACAGCATCGCCGCCCTGGAAGGCGGCGATTTTGTTTTTGAATTCAGGGTGTTGCAGCAATCAGGCGTAGGCAGGAACGCCGTAGACCACCGGATCCGGCACGGCCGGCGAGTCGTAGGTGACCCATTCCCAGGCGGTGGCATCGGCCATCAGCGCCCGCACCAGTTTGTTGTTGAGCGCGTGGCCGGATTTGAAGCCCTCATAGGCGCCCAGCACCTGGCCGCCGGCCAGGTAGAGGTCGCCGATCGCATCGAGGATCTTGTGGCGCACGAATTCGTCGGCGTAGCGCAGGCCGTCTTCGTTCAGCACACGGAACTCGTCCAGCACGATGGCGTTGTCCATCGAACCGCCCAGGCCAAGGTTGCGCTCGCGCATGTATTCCAGATCGCGCATGAAACCGAAGGTGCGCGCGCGGGAGATTTCCTTGGTGTAGGCCAGCGTGGAGAACTCGATTTCCTGGCGCGACTGCTTGGCCGGAATCATCGGGTGGTCGAACTGGATGGTGAAGCCCAGCTTGTAACCCTCGTACGGGGTGAAGCGGGCGACCTTGTCACCCTCGGTCACTTCCACGGTCTTCAGCACGCGGATGAAGCGCTTGGGCGCATCCTGTTCCACGATGCCCGCCGACTGCAGCAGGAACACGAACGGGCCGGACGAACCGTCCATGATCGGCAGTTCGGCCGAGGACAGTTCGACGATGATGTTGTCCACACCCAGGCCGGCCAGCGCCGACATCAGGTGTTCGACGGTCTGGATCTTGGCGTCGTTGCAGGTCAGGCCGGTGCACAGGGTCACTTCGGTGACCAGTTCGGCCTTGGCCGGCACTTCCACCACCGGGTCCAGATCCACGCGCCGGAACACGATGCCATGGTTGACCGGCGCCGGGCGCAGGGTCATGTAGACCTTGTCACCGCTGTGCAGGCCTACGCCGGTGGCGCGGATCGTGTTCTTGAGGGTGCGTTGCTGGATCATGGGGGGACGACCGGAAGTGACACATTAGATTAACACGCAGGGTCCCCTACCCCGGCTGAAACGCCGGCAGGACACACCGGCGCGCCGGCAGGACGCGCGTGAAGCAGGGCAGCCGGGCCCATCCTGGCCCGGCGCCCGCGTTTTCAGGACATGGTGGCGCAACCCGGGGGGGACAAGCCCCGGGCAGCGTCGATCAGTCCGCCTGGCGGCGCAGGAACGCCGGGATGTCCAGGTAATCGTTGGGCAGTTCTGCCGCCGCCGGGGCCGACGAGGCCGGCGCCGACGGGGTGGACGCTGCCACGCTGTCACTGCTGGCACGACGCAGGCCCAGGCCCATGCCGCCGACGGCCTTGGACACGGCGTCGCCGCCGTTGTCGAACTCGCCGAACTCCGGCTGGCCGGTGGTGGCGTTGCGGACCAGCTTGATCGGGGCGCGCTCGCCCGGACGCTGGGTCTTGCTGGCCGAGACACGGTTCAGGCCGGTGGCAACCACGGTCACGCGCACTTCGTCCTGCATGTCCGGGTCGAGCACGGTGCCCACCACCACGGTCGCATCTTCCGAAGCGAAGCCATCGATGGTGCGGCCGATCTCGTCGAACTCGGCCATGGTGAAGTCCGCACCAGCGGTGATGTTGACCAGGATGCCGTTGGCACCGGCCAGGTTCACATCGTCCAGCAGCGGGTTCTGGATCGCCGATTCGGCAGCGGCCTGCGCGCGGTCATCGCCACGTGCGGTGCCGGTACCCATCATCGCCAGGCCCATTTCGGACATGACCGTGCGCACGTCGGCGAAGTCGACGTTGATCAGGCCCGGACGCACGATCAGGTCGGCGATGCCCTGCACGGCGCCCTGCAGCACGTCGTTGGCGGCACGGAAGGCCTGGATCATGGTCGCGTTGCGACCCAGCACGGTGATCAGCTTCTCGTTGGGAATGGTGATCAGCGAATCGCAGTGCTGGCTCAGTTCTTCGATGCCCTTCAGCGCGACCTGCATGCGGCGACGGCCTTCGAACGGGAACGGCTTGGTGACCACGGCCACGGTCAGGATGCCCATTTCCTTGGCCAGCTGTGCCACCACCGGCGCAGCGCCGGTACCGGTGCCACCGCCCATGCCGGCGGTGATGAACACCATGTCCGCGCCCTGCAGCGCGTCCATGATGCGCTCACGATCTTCCAGGGCAGCCTGGCGGCCCACTTCCGGGTTCGCGCCTGCGCCCAGGCCCTTGGTCACGTTGGTACCCAGCTGCAGCTGCAACTTGGCACCACAATTCTTGATGGCCTGCGAATCGGTGTTGGCGGTGATGAATTCCACGCCATCCACTGCCGAGTTGACCATGTGCGCCACGGCATTGCCGCCGCCGCCGCCCACGCCAACCACCTTGATCACCGCATTGGGTGCCATCTTTTCGATCAGTTCAAAATGCGCCATGTCCGTGTCCTCGTTGTATCCGCTTTGGATTGCATGGGCATTCGGGCGTCCTGCCTTCGTGCTGCATGCCGTCGTTGCGGCTGTGTGGGTTATATGTTGCTGGTGATGCGCTGTAGTGCCGGTGTTGCAGCCGGGCAAGCCCGGGTGTTGCAGGTCCCACGTCAGAATTCGCCGCGGAACCAGGTCTTGAGTTTCTTGAACATGCTGCCGGCGCGACCGGTCGGCAGCGACGGGCGTCGCGGGTGCTCGATCTGGCTGCCCATCAGCAGCAGGCCGACGCCGGTGGCGTGCACCGGGTTGCCCACCACTTCGCCCAGGCCGGTGACGTGCTGCGGGATACCCACACGCACCGGCATCTGCAGCATTTCCTCGGCCAGTTCGACCACCCCTTCCATCTTCGAGGCGCCACCGGTCAGCACCATGCCGGCGCGCACCAGTTCCTCGAAGCCGGAGCGGCGCAGTTCGGCCTGCACCATTTCAAAGATTTCCTCGTAGCGCCCCTGCACGGCCTGCGCGAGTGCGTGGCGCGGCATGCGGCGCGGCGGGCGATCACCCACTGAAGGCACCTGGATGCTTTCCTCGGCGGTCGCCAGCTGGGCCAGCGCGCAGGCGTAGCGCACCTTGATCTGCTCTGCTTCCGGGGTCGGCGTGCGCAGCATGTGCGCGATGTCGTTGGTGACGTGGTCGCCGGCGATCGGCAGCGAGGCGGTGTGGCAGATCGCGCCCTGCACGAACACCGCGATGTCGGTGGTGCCGGCGCCCATGTCGACCAGCACCACACCCAGCTCGCGCTCGTCGGCGGTCAGCACCGCCACGCTGGAGGCCAGCGAGGACAGCACCAGGTCGTCCACCTGCAGGCCGCAGCGCTGCACGCACTTGCTGATGTTGGCCGCAGCCGACTGCGCGCACACCACCAGGTGGGCATGCACTTCCAGGCGCACGCCGGTCATGCCGACCGGGTTGCGGATGCCTTCCTGCGAATCATCCAGCACGTACTCGCGCGGAATCGCATGCAGGATCTTCTGGTCGGCCGGGATCGCCACCGCCTTGGCGGCATCGAGCACGCGATCCAGGTCGCCCCAGGTCACTTCGCCATCGCGGATCGGCACGATGCCGGGCGAGTTCTTGCACTGCACGTGGTTGCCGGAGATCGAGGCATACACAGAGCGGATCTCGCAGCCGGCCATCAGCTCGGCCTCTTCCACCGCGCGCTGGATAGACTGCACCGTCGATTCGATGTCCACCACCACGCCGCGCTTGAGACCGCGCGATTCATGCGAACCGATGCCGATCACTTCGATCGGATTGCCCGGCGAATACTCGCCCACCAGCGCCACCACCTTGGAGGTGCCGATATCCAGGCCAACGATCAGCGACTTGTCACCCTTGCGATTCATGTTCTTTCCTGCGTCCTTCTTGCCGCGTTGGCCGGCGCGCCTGCCGGCGCGGGCGGAGTACCCCAGCTCAGCGTGAAACCATTGGTGTAACGGAGGTCGGCGCGCTCGATCGGCGCGGCCTGGTTGGCCAGCTGCGGCAGCACGCGCACGAAACGCTGCAGGCGCGAGCGGGCGTCATCGCGGCCGACCACCACTTCGGTGCCATTGCTCAGCAGCAGCGACCAGCTGCCGCGCGCATCCATGGTCAGCCGGCGCACATCAACACCGGCCGGCGCGAACAGTGCGCGCGAATCGTTGTACAGCTTGACCACTTCCTCGGTCTGGCTGTCCGGGCCGTCCAGTTCGGGCAGCTGCAGATCAGCCAGTTTCTTCGGCGTGGGGAACAGCTTGCCCTGTTCGGACAGCAGGCGATCTTCGCCCCAGCGCGCGAACGGCTTGTGCTCGACCAGGGTCACTTCCAGCACATCCGGCCACTGCTTGCGCACCTGCGCGCTTTCCACCCACGGCAGTTTTTCCAGCGCGTCCTGGGCATCCTGCAGCTTCACTGCGAAGAACCCTGCATGCGCGTACGGCAGCAGCACCTGCTGCAGCTGCTCGGCGGGCACCCGCTTGAACTCACCGTGCACGCGCAGCTTCGCCAGCGGCCAGCGCTCGGCGCCGACCCAGCCATTGACCACGGCCACCACCGGCAGTGCAACCACCGACAGCGCCAACAGCCAGACGAAGATGCGCAGCAGCGCGTTCATGCGTGCGATGCCTCCAGGGTCTGTTCCAGCACGCGCCACACCAGTTCCTCGAAACCGATGCCAGCCTGGCTGGCCGCCTTGGGCACCAGCGAGTGGCTGGTCATGCCCGGTGCGGTGTTCACTTCCAGCAGGTAGAAGCGGCCGCTGTCGCGGTCGCGCATCACGTCCACCCGGCCCCAGCCACGGCAACCGGCGGCGCGGAACGCGGCCAGTGCGATGCGGCGGATCTCCACTTCGGCATCACCGTCCAGGCCCGGGCACAGGTACTGGGTGTCTTCGGCAACGTACTTGGCGTTGTAGTCGTACCACTGGCCCTTGGGCACGATGCGGATCGACGGCAGCGCAACATCGCCAAGGATGGCCACGGTCAGTTCGTCGCCCACCACCATCTGTTCCATCAGCAGCTGGCCGTCGTAGCGTGCGGCCAGGGCCACCGCTTCATCCAGGCCGGCATCGTCGGTCACCCGGCTGATACCCACGCTGGACCCTTCGTTGGCCGGCTTGACCACCACCGGCAGGCCGAGCTCGGCTGCGTTGGCATGCACGTCTTCGGCAGTGACCTTGCGGTACTGCGGGGTCGGCAGGCCCAGGGTAAGCCACACCTGCTTGGTGCGGATCTTGTCCATGCTCAGTGCCGAGCCGAGCACGTTCGAGCCGGTGTACGGCACGCCGAAGGCGTCCATCAGGCCCTGCACGATGCCATCCTCACCACCACCGTTGTGGCCGTGCAGGATGTTGAACACGCGGTCGATGCCACCGGCCGCCAGCGCCCTGGCCAAGGCCGGGATGCCGTCGATGGCAACCGCGTCGACGCCGCGCGCCTGCAGCGCTTCAAGCACGTTGCGGCCGGAATCCAGCGACACTTCGCGTTCACTGGAGCTGCCGCCCAGCAGTACCGCAACGCGGCCGAACACGGCCGGGTCGGTGCTGCGCAGCGGCGGGAAGATCAGCGTGCTCACGCCTCGCCCTCCGCCTTGAAGCCTTCCACGGCGATATGGCTGGCGACGGCGCCGATGTCGCCCGCCCCCATCATCAGCAGCAGGTCACCGTCCTGCAGCACATCCGGCAGCACGGTGGCCAGCTCGGACGCCTTGCCCACCACCACCGGTTCGCTGCGGCCGCGTGCACGGATGGCGCGGGCCAGCGCATGCGAATCGGCGCCGGCAATCGGCTCTTCGCCGGCCGGATAGACCTCGCTCAGCACCAGCGCATCGACGCTGGAAAGCACCGCGGCGAACTTGTCGAACTGGTCGCGGGTGCGGCTGTAGCGGTGCGGCTGGAATGCCACCACCAGACGCTTGTCGGCCCAGCCACCCCGGGCGGCGGCGAACACGGCCTCCAGCTCGCTCGGGTGGTGACCGTAGTCGTCGATGATGCGCACCTTTGCACCATTGGCCGTGGTCACTTCACCCAGGTCGTTGAAGCGACGGCCGACACCGGCGAAGCTGGCCAGCGCACGTGCGATCGCATCCGGGGCAACACCCAGCTGCCAGCCCACTGCGGCGGCGGCCAGCGCATTGAGTACGTTGTGCTTGCCCGGCAGCGCCAGCACCACTTCCTGGCTGGTGCCCTGCGGCAGGCGCAGGGTGAAGCGCATGCGCGAGCCCTCCTGCACCACATTCTCCGCTCGCACGTCGGCCTGCGGGCTCATGCCGTAGCTCATCACGTGGCGCGGGGTCCTGGCGGCCAGCGCAGCCACTTCCGGATCGTCGATGCACAGCACCGCCAGGCCGTAGAACGGGAGGCGCTGCAGGAACTCGGCGAACGCTGCCTGCACGCGGGCAAAGTCGTTGCCGTAGTTTTCCAGGTGGTCGGCATCAATATTGGTGATGATCGACATCAATGGATTCAGGCGCAGGAAGCTGCCATCGCTCTCGTCGGCCTCTGCCACCAGCCACTGGCCACTGCCCAGCTTGGCATTGGAACCGGCCGCCAGCAGCTGGCCACCGATCACGAAGGTCGGGTCCAGCCCGCCTTCGCTCAGCACCGCAGCGGTCAGGCTGGTGGTGGTGGTCTTGCCATGGGTGCCAGCCACCGCAATGCCGCGGCGGAAGCGCATCAGTTCGGCCAGCATCGCCGCGCGCGGCATGATCGGGATGCGCTGGCTGCGTGCTTCCATCAACTCCGGGTTGTCTTCGCGGATCGCGCTGGAGACCACCACGCAGTCGGTGCCCAGCACGTTGGCCGCGGAGTGGCCGCGCATGATGCGCGCGCCCAGGCCAGCCAGGCGACGGGTCGCGGCGTTGTCGGCGTTGTCCGAACCGGATACTTCGTAACCCAGCGTCAGCATCACCTCGGCAATGCCGCTCATGCCGGTACCGCCGATGCCAACGAAATGCACGCGCGGGAACGCGCGCACCAGGTCGTTGGTGTCATGCAGGCGGCGGATCATGCGCGGCCTCGCGCAGGGCAGGCGCTGGAGCGTGCCTTCTTCATACAGCTTCCTCAAGAATGATATCGGCGATGCGCTCGGCGGCATCGACCTTGGCCAGGGCACGCGCGGCTTGCGCCATCTGCATGCGACGGGCGGGATTTTCGGACAGTTCGCGCAGCAGTGCGGCAATGCCGTCGGCCAGCGTTCCGTCCTGCTTCAGCAAAACGGCCGCATCGCGCTCGACCAGATACTCCGCATTGCGGGTCTGGTGATCGTCGACAGCGGCAGCGAAGGGCACCAGCACACTGCCGACACCCACCGCACAGAGTTCGGCAAGGGTCGACGCGCCGGAGCGGCACACCACCAGGTCGGCCCAGGCAAACGCCTCGGCCATGTCGGCGATGAAGGGGGTGATTTCGGCGTCCACGCCTGCCTTGGCATACGCTTGGACGGCTTCGGCATGCAGCTTTTCGCCACTCTGGTGACGCACCACCACCGGCACCTGCGCGCCGAGGGACGCCAATGCCTGGGGCACGCCGTTGTTGAGCGCGCGTGCGCCCTGGCTGCCGCCCAGCACCAGCAGGCGCAGCGGACCACTGCGGCCGGCCAGCCGCTGTTCGGGCGGCGCGATGGCGGCAATCTCGGCCCGCACCGGGTTGCCCACGAACTCTTCCCGCTTGGCGAAGGTGCCCGGGAAGCCGGTCAGCAGGCGGCGCGCATAGCGCGACAGGATGCGGTTGGTCAGGCCTGGCGCACGGTTCTGTTCGTGCACGATCAGTGGCAGGCCATGCAGGCGCGCGGCCATGCCACCGGGGCCGGAAGCGAAGCCACCGAAGGCGATCACCGCACGCGGCTGGCGATCGCGGATGATCAGGCCGGCTGCGCGCAGTGCGCGCATCAGCCGCCACGGGGCGGCCAGCAGGGCGAGCTTGCCCTTGCCGCGCAGCCCGGTGATGGCCAGGGTGTCGATGGCGATGTCGTTCTGCGGCACCAGACGGGTTTCCATGGCGCCGTCGGCCCCCATCCAGGTCACCGGCACACCGCGTGCGCGCAGCACGCGCGCCACGGCCAGGCCCGGGAAGATATGCCCGCCGGTACCACCGGCCAGGATCATCACCGGCCGTGCATTGGCATTGGTCGCACTCATGACAGCCTCCCGAAGGTCGGCTCGACGCGCGACTGCAGGCGGCTGGTGCCACGCACCGCCGGCGCCTCGGTTGCGGCCGGTTCGGCGGCCCTCGGTGCGGCCTTCGATGCCGATGCCGGCGCGGCATCCGCGGCGGCGGCTGGAGCGGCGATATCGTCGGCGGCGCCCATGCGCACGGCCTGGCGGCGTTCGGCACGCTTCAGTTCATAGGACACCCGCAGCAGCAGGCCCATGGCCACGCAGGTCATCAGTACCGACGAGCCACCGGACGAGATCAGCGGCAGGGTCAGGCCCTTGGTCGGCAGGATGCCCAGGTTCACGCCGATCGAAACGAAGGTCTGCATGCTGATCCACAGGCCAATGCCGAAGGCGATGTAGCCGGAGAAGTGGCGCTTCATTTCCACGCAGCGCATGCCCAGCCAGAAGGTACGACCGACCAGCAGCGCGTACAGGGCCACGATCACGCAGGTGCCCATGAAGCCGAATTCCTCGGCGGTGACCGAGAAGATGAAGTCGGTGTGCGCTTCGGGCAGGTAGTACAGCTTCTGCACCGAGTTGCCCAGGCCCACGCCGGTCCACTCGCCACGGCCCACCGCCATCAGCGCGTTGGACAGCTGGTAGCCGTCGCCCTGCTGGTCGGCCCACGGGTCCAGGAAGGAGGTGATGCGGCGCATGCGGTACGGCTCGATGATCGCCAGCGCGCTCATGCCCACCAGCCCGATGATCACCGGCATCGACATGCGCGGCATGTTCACCCCGCCCAGCACCAGCATGCCGGCGGTGATGGCCAGCAGCAGGGTGGACGAACCGAAGTCGGGCTGCAGCAGCAGCAGCACCACCAGCGCACCGGCCACGCCCAGCGGCTTGAGCATCGCCGGCCAGGTGGCATTGACCTCGTCGCGGAAGCGCACCAGGTAGCTGGACAGCCAGACGATGTAGAGCACCTTCACCGCTTCGACGGTCTGGAACTTGGACACGCCGAGATTGATCCAGCGGCGGGCGCCGTTGACGCTGCTGCCGAGGCCGGGAACGAACACCACCACCAGCAGCGCGAAGCAGCCCAGCAGCAGCATCTGGTTGTACTGCTCGATGGTCTTCAGCTCGGTACGCGCGGCGACGATCGCCAGCACGATGCCCACCGCCAGGAAGATCAGGTGGCGGTTGAGGTAGTAGAACGGGCTGCTCATCAACGCGATCGAGCTGGACGCCACCATCACCACGCCCAGCCCGGTGAGCGCGATGATCGCGCCCAGCAGCCACTTGTCGTAGCTGCCACCGATGGCTTCAAGGCGTGTTGCCTGGCGCGACAGGTCGTTCATCGTCAGCGCACCTTCAACGTGGCCAGGCCGATCAGCACCAGCACCACCGAGATGATCCAGAAGCGCACGATCACGCGCGGCTCGGGCCAGCCCTTCAGTTCAAAGTGGTGGTGGATCGGCGCCATGCGGAACACGCGCTTGCCGGTCAGCTTGAACGAGGCGACCTGGATCATCACCGACAGCGTCTCGATGACGAACACGCCGCCCATGATGACCAGCACCAGTTCCTGGCGGGTGATCACCGCGATGGTGCCCAGCACCGCGCCCAGCGCCAGCGCGCCGATGTCGCCCATGAAGACCATGGCCGGGTAGGTGTTGAACCAGAGGAAGCCCAGGCCCGCACCGGCGATTGCCGCGCAGATGATGACCAGCTCACCGGCACCGGGAATCTGCGGAATCTGCAGGTAGTTGGCGAACACCGCGTTGCCGGAGGCATAGGCGAACACGCCCAGGCCGCAGGCCACCAGCACGGTGGGCATGATCGCCAGGCCGTCCAGGCCGTCGGTCAGGTTGACCGCGTTGGAGAAGCCGACGATCCAGAAGTAGGCGATGACCACGAAGCTGATGCCGGCCAGCGGCAGCGCGATCGACTTGAACATCGGGATGTAGAACGTCAGTGCCGCCGGTACATCGGCGGTCTGCAGCAGGAAGATGCCCGCAGCCAGGCCGAAGATCGACTGCAGCAGGTACTTCCAGCGCGAGGCCAGGCCGTTCGGGTCACGGCGCACGATCTTGATCCAGTCGTCGTACCAGCCGATGGCGCCGAAGCACAGCATCACCGCCAGCACCAGCCACACGTAGCGGTTGCGCAGGTCAGCCCACATCAGCACCGACAGGGTGACGGTGAGCAGGATCAGTGAACCGCCCATGGTCGGCGTGCCGGCCTTGACGAAGTGGGTCTGCGGGCCATCGGTCCGGATCGGCTGGCCGCCCTTGAACTGGGCGAGCCTGCGGATCACCGCCGGGCCGAGCCACAGCGACAGGAACAGGGCCGTCAACGCGGCAAGGATGGCGCGGAACGTCTGGTAGTTGAACAGCCCGAACAGGCTCTCCAGCTGCTGCAACCATCGAGCCAGTTCATACAACATGCGGGGATTCCTCTCCTTGCGCCAGCAGCGCTTTCACGATCGTGTCCATGGCGCTGCCACGGGAACCTTTGACCAGGCAGCGCACGCCGGCGTGCAACTCGTCCTTCAACGCCTGCGCCAGCGCGTCATGGGTGGCGAAATGGCGGCCGCCCTCGCCGAAGGCAGTGGCGGCGGCGGCACTGAGCGGGCCCAGCGCGTACAGGCGCTTGAGACCAGCAGCGCGCGCGCGCAGGCCGGCCTGGGCATGCAGGGCCTGTGCGTCCGGGCCCAGTTCGCGCATGTCGCCCAGGACCAGCCAACCCTCTTCCGGCGCTGCGGCCAGCGCATCGATGGCAGCGGCCAACGAGCCGGGGTTGGCGTTGTAGCTGTCGTCCACCAGCACCGCGCCATTGCGCAGCTGGTGTGCGATCTGCCGGCCCGGCACCGGTTGCGCGTCGGCCAGGCCGGCCGCCACCAGTGACAGTTCAATGCCTGCGGCCAGCGCCAGGCTGGCGGCAGCCAGTGCATTGCTGATGTTGTGCCGGCCCGGCAGGCCCAGCACCACGCCGGCCTCGCCCACTGGAGTAACCAGCGTGAACTGGCTGCCCTGCGCGCCGGCACGGATGTCACGCGCGGTGACGTCAGCGCTGTGCTCCAGGCCATAACGCAGCAGGCGGCAGCGTGCCGGGGTACCGATGAAATGCTGTTCGAACCAGCGCCCGTAGGCATCGTCGGCGTTGATCACCGCCACGCCATCGGCCGGCAGCGCCGCGTAGATCGCGCCCTTGGTGACCGCCACGCCGAGCAGGCTGCCCATGCGCTCCAGGTGCGCCGGTGCGATGTTGTTGACCAGTGCATAGCGCGGGCGCGCGATGTCGGTCAGGTAGGCAATGTCACCCGGCTTGCCGGCGCCCATCTCGTAGACAGCGTAGTCGGCATCTTCCGGTGCATCGATCACCGCCAGCGGCAGGCCGATCTCGTTGTTGCGGTTGCCCGGGTTGGCATAGACCACTTTGTGCGCATGCAGGGCGACCTGCTGCAGGATCGCCAGCAGCAGGCTCTTCACGCTGGTCTTGCCGTTGCTGCCGGTGATCGCGAACACCTGGGCGTCGCGGTCGCGCTGCATGCCGGTGGCGATCCGGGCCAGCGCCAGTTCGGTGTCGGCCACCAGCACCTGCGGCAGGTCCAGCGGCAGCAGCCGTTCAACCAGCAGCGCACTGGCGCCGCGCGCCTGTGCGTCGGCGGCGAAGTCATGGCCGTCGAAACGCTCGCCACGCAGCGCGATATACAGGCTGCCCGGGCCGAGGCTGCGGGTGTCGTTGCTGAGCGCGTCGATGGCCACGTCGTCGCCGTGGATCTCGCCACCAGCCCAGTGCGCAATCAGTGAAAGCAGGGTGCGTTTCACAGCAGACCCTCCTTGGCCGACAGCGCCGCGGCGGCCACTTCGGTGTCATCGAAGTCATGGCGCACGCCGTTGACCTCCTGGTAGGGCTCATGTCCCTTGCCAGCGATCAGGATGATGTCGCCCGCACCGGCACGCTTCACGGCCAGGCCGATCGCGCGCGCGCGGCTGCGCTGCACGGTCACGGTGGAGGCATCGGTGAAGCCGGCCAGGATGTCAGCGACGATCACATCGCCATCTTCGCCACGCGGGTTGTCGTCGGTGACGATGACCTGGTTGGCCAGACGCTCGGCAATGGCCGCCATCTGCGGACGCTTGCCGGTATCACGTTCGCCACCGCAACCGAACACGCAGAACAGCGTGCCCTGCAGGTGGCCGTGCAGGCTGTCCAGCGCCTGCTCCAGCGCGTCGGGGGTATGCGCATAGTCCACCACCACCGTCGGCAGGCCATTCTCGCCGCCCAGGCGGTTCATGCGGCCGCGGATCGGCTGCAGCGCCGACAGCACTTCGGCGATGCGCGCCAGCGGCTGGCCCAGCGCATGCAGGCTGCCGGCCACGGCCAGCAGGTTGTCGACGTTGAAGCGGCCCAGCAGCGGCGACTGCACGGCAGCGCGCTGGCCATCGATGACCAGTTCGAAACCGATGCCACGGCCATCCAGCTGCAGCGCTTCGGCACGCACGCTGGCAGCCTCGGCACCGCGCGAGCTCAGCCCGATGGCCTGCACGCCTGCCGGCAGGCCGGCGAACAGCTGGCGACCGAAGGCATCGTCCAGGTTGATCACCGCCGCCTTCAGCCCCGGCCGGTGGAACAACCGCGCCTTGGCCGCGCCGTAGCTGGCCATGTCGCCGTGGTAGTCCAGATGATCGCGGGTGAGGTTGGTGAACACCGCCACGTCGTAATGCACGGCATCGACGCGGCCCTGGTCCAGGGCGTGCGAGCTGACTTCCATCGCCACCGCGCGCGCGCCGTCGTCGCGCAGCTGCGCCAGCAGCGCATGCATCTGCAGCACCAGCGGGGTGGTGAAGCCGGTCGGTTCAACCGCACCATAAAGTCCGGCGCCCAACGTGCCGATACTGCCACTGGGCGTACCGAGCAGGTGCCAGGCCTGGGCCAGCAGTTGCACGGTGGAGGTTTTACCGTTGGTGCCGGTCACGCCCACCATGGTCATGGCCCGCGAAGGCGCACCGTGGAACTGGTCGGCCATCGCGCCCAGCCGTGCGCGCAGGTCCGGCACTGCAATGGCGTCGGCCGGTGCGGGCAGCTCGTCCGGCGCCGGCGCCTCGAACAGGATGGCACTGGCGCCGGCGGCGCGTGCCTGCTCGACAAAGCCCAGGCCGTGCGCGCCGAAGCCGGCGATGGCCACGAAGGCGTTGCCGGGGCGCACGGCACGGCTGTCCAGCACCAGGCCGGTCAGCACGGGGTCATGCCCGGTTGCGGCGCGGCCCGCCAGGGCCACGTCCGGAAGCAACTGCGAAAGCAACATCGAAGGACTCATTGCGTGCCTCCCGTCGGGGGCGGCACGTGGGTTTGCGCGGTGGGCAGCGCGGCATCGAATTCAGCGGCCGCGTCGACCGGCAACGCAGCTTCCACCGGCGGTGCCGGCAGGATCGAGGCCGAATGCCCCATCTTCCCGGACTGCTGCGCGGCCAGCCACGACTGCAGGTCATCCAGCGGCACGTCCATCAGGCGCAGGGTGCCTTCCATCACGTTGTGATAGACCGGCGCCGACACCAGGCCGCCGTAGAACTTGCCGCCCTGCGGATCGTTGATGACGATGGCGGTGGCAAAACGCGGATTGGTGGCCGGCACCACGCCGGCGAACAGCGCGTTGTAGTGGCCCCGCTCGTAACCGCCGGGGCCGGTCTTGCGTGCGGTGCCGGTCTTGCCGGCGACGTGGTAACCGAGCACGGCCGCCTGCTTGGCGCCGCCCTGGGTGACCACCGTCTCCATCATCGCCACCACCTGCTTGGCGACGGCCTCATCGATGATCTGCTTGCCTTCGTTGCGCTGGCCCTTCACGAACGTCGGGGCAATCAGCTTGCCGCCATTGGCCAGTGCCGAATAGGCGGTTGCGATCTGCAGCGGCGTGACATTCAGGCCATACCCATAGGACATCGTGGTCTTGGTCGCGCCATCCCAGTTGGCCGGGCGACGCACCACGCCGCCGGACTCGCCGGGGAAGCCGCTGTGCGGCACCGAGCCATAGCCGAAGCGGCGCACGCCGTCATAGAAGGTCTGGTCGGTCATCTTCGCGGCGATCTTGGCCGCGCCGATGTTGGAGCTGCGGGTGATCACGCCGGTGACATTCAGCACACCGTTGTTGCGCGGCACATCGCGGATGGTGAAGCGCGCCACCTGCATGTAGCCCGGGTTGGTATCGATGACGGTGTCCTTGGTCACCGCGCCGGACTGCAGCGCCGTGGCGATGGTCAGCGGCTTCATCGTCGAACCCGGTTCAACCAGATCGGTTACCGCGCGGTTGCGGCGCGTATCGGGCACGGCACCGTTGAGCGAATTCGGGTTGTAGGTCGGCAGGTTGACCATGGCCAGGATTTCGCCGGTGGCCACGTCCATGATCACCATCGAGCCACCGGCGGCCTTGTTGGCCACCAGTGCGCTGCGCAGTTCCTTGAAAGCCAGGTACTGGATGCGGCGGTCGATGCTGAGGGTCAGGTCCTTGCCCGGCTCGGCCGCGCGCAGCAGATCGCTCTCGACGGTTTCGCCCTTGCGGTTGCGGATCACCCGCTTGGCACCGGCCTTGCCGCGCAGCCATTCGTCGAAGGCCAGCTCAAGACCCTCCTGGCCGCGGTCGTCGATATTGGTGAAGCCCAGTATGTGCGCCATCGCCTCACCCTGCGGGTAGAAGCGACGGAACTCGCGCTGTGCGGCCACGCCCGGAATCTTCAGCGCGACCACGCGCTCGGCCTCGTCCGGATTGATCCGGCGACGCAGGTACATGAATTCCTTGTCCGACTTCTGCGACAGGCGGCTGCTCAGCTCGTCCACCGACATGCCCACCGCCTGTGCCAGCTCGGGGATGCGCTCGGGCGAGCGCAGCAGGTCCTGCGGGTTCACCCAGATCGAAGCCACCGGCGTGGATACGGCCAGCGGCTCGCCGTTGCGGTCGGTGATCATGCCGCGCGAGGTCTTGATCGGCAGCTCGCGCAGGTAGCGGGCTTCGCCCTGGCGCTGGTAGAAATCGCTGTTGATGATCTGCACGTAGGCCGCACGGCCGACCAGCGACACCGAGCACAGGCCGAGTGCCAGCGCGACCCAGCGCAGGCGCTGGCGCAGGTTGAAGGCGTTGCGCGGGCGGTTGCGACCGGTCTTGCTCATGGGCGCACCACCACGACGTCGGCGGCTTCAGGGAACTTCATGCCGAGCTTGTCACGGGCGATGCTGTCGACACGGTTGGCCTCGGCCAGGGTCGCCTGCTCCAGCTGCAGACGGCCGAATTCCAGGTTGATGTCATCGCGCTTGCGCTCTGCGCGCGACAGCTCGATGAAGGTCTGCCGGTGACGGTGACGCACGAACACGACGCCGATCGCCGAGGCCACGGTGCAGGCCAGCAGGATGATCAGCAGCAGCCGGCTCATGCCTCGGCCCCCCGCTTCTGGGCAACGCGCAGCACGGCGCTGCGGGCGCGCGGGTTGGCGGCCAGCTCTTCGTCGGTGGCCTTGGTGGCCCCGCCGATCAGGTCCAGGGTCGGCACGAACACTTCTGCCTCGGGCAGCCGGCGGTTGGCCGGCGGCGCCTTGGCCAGGCGGTTCATGTACTGCTTGACGATGCGGTCTTCCAGCGAATGGAAGCTGATCACCGCCAGGCGGCCACCGGGCTTGAGCCGTTCCACCGCTGCGTCGAGGCCGGCTTCAAGATCGGCCAGCTCACGGTTGATGTGGATGCGGATGGCCTGGAAGCTGCGCGTGGCCGGGTGGATCTTGTCTTTCCCACGCGGCATCACCGAGGCGATCAGCTCGGCCAGTTCGGCGGTACGGGAGAACGGCTGCTTGTCGCGGCGGGCCACGATGGCCTTGGCGATGCGGCGGCCCTGGCGTTCTTCGCCGTAGGTCCACAGCACATCCATCAGATCACGCTCTTCCACGCGGTTGAGCCACTGCGCGGCGCTCTCGCCGGTGTCCGGGTCCATGCGCATGTCCAGCGGGCCGTCCTTGCCGAAGCTGAAGCCACGCTCGGCCACATCCAGCTGCGGCGAAGACACACCAAGGTCGAACAGCACACCATCCAGGCCTTCGGCGGTCTCGTTCCACTGCAGCAGCTGGGCGAAGCTGCCACGGAAAATCGACACGCGCGGGTCCGGCGCGAAATCGCGCTCGGCAACGGCGATGGCTTCCGGATCCTTGTCCATGACCAGCAGGCGCCCCTCCGGCCCCAACTGGGTGAGCACGCCACGTGCATGACCGCCACGACCGAACGTGCCATCCAGATAACGTCCGTTTTCGATCACCCTCAGGCCTTCCAGGACCTGGGTGTACAGGACCGGCAGATGCACCGCCGGCGACTGCGACACCGGAAGGTGACCGGTCTGCGCTTCTGGGCGCATCCGGGCACCCCGGCTCACAACTTCAGGTCGAGCAACCCATCACCCAGATCCTCATCAGACAATGTCTGCTGGATCAGGGCCCGATGCGCCTGCTCGCTCCACAATTCGAATTTGTCGCCCATACCGAGCAATACCGCCTTCTTCTCAATGCCCACCGCACCGCGGTGGCTGGCGGGAATGCTGATGCGGCCGTTGGCGTCCAGCTCCAGATGGGCGGCTGAACCGACCAGCTTCTGCTGCAGCAGACGCACGACGCGCTGTGTGTTGGGTTTGGACATGACATCGTCGCGGACCCGTTCCCATTCCGACTCGGCATACAGCCACAGGCAGCCGGATTCGAACGGGTTGTAGGTCAGCACGAGACGGTTGTTGCTGGCGCGCGCGACAAGGTCGCGGTAGGCGGTGGGAACCGCCATGCGTCCTTTGTCGTCAACTGTGATGGCCGTCTCGCCCTGGAACACGACGCGTGCACCTATCCTTCGCCCGGTGAAACATTGAACCACGAAAATCCACAAAACACCCGGATTTCCCTCTGATGCCCACCTTAGCAGCGGGGCAAAGGTTGTCAACACCTTTTCAGGCGGGAAATCGCCAGCCGCATCAATGGCTTGCAGCGATGTTTAGAGAATTGTTCAAGGCTTATCCACAAGTTGCTGATCCGTCTCATTTTTTGAGATTGAACGGAAGTTCAGGGGTGTGCAGAGGGCGTGAAACATCTGCCCCGCATTCAGTCGGACCGGGCTGAAAACGACGCCGGAATGCGCAAACCGGGCACAATGAGCCCATGTGCCTGCTTGCTCTTGGCTGGTCGCACCACCCGCGCTGGCGGCTGGTCATGATCGGCAACCGTGATGAGTTCCACGCCCGCCCGACCGCGGCCCTGGCGCCTTGGCAGGATGAGACGTCCGTCATCGGCGGCCGCGACCTGCGCTCCGGTGGCGGCTGGGCCGGAGTGGGCGCCGGTGGCCGCATGGCGGTGGTGACCAACGTCCGCGATCCGCTGGCGGCCCAGGCCGGTCCCTCACGGGGTGCGCTGGTGGCCGACTTCCTGCGCGGCCGCGACCCGGCCAGCACCCATATGGACAGGTTGGCGGGCGTGGCCAGCGCCTACGCGCCGTTCAACCTGCTGCTGGCCGACGGGTCCGGCGTCGAGTATCTGGGCAATCACCCGGCAGAACGGCAGACCCTCGGCCCTGGGGTGCACGGCATGTCCAACGGCGCCCTGGATGCACCGTGGCCGAAGACGCGCCGCCTGATGGCAGCACTGTCGGCCTGGCTGGATGCCGATAGCGATGGACTGGACCCGCTGTGGCAGGCCCTGGCTGACGAACACCGTCCGCTCGATGGCGAACTGCCCGACACCGGCATCGGCCTGGAACGCGAGCGCTGGCTCAGCCCCGCCTTCATCCGCGGCGACGACTACGGCACCCGTGCCAGCACCGTGCTGTTGATCGACGCCGGTGGCCACGGCCAGATCCACGAACGCCGTTTCGGCCCGCAGGGTGTGTTCAGCGGACAAAGCCAGGTCAGTTTCTGACCGGAACGACCCGCAATCGGCATTGTCGCGATCCGCATGACGGTGGCCGACCGCAAAACAAGCCCGAAGCGTCATTCAGCTTTACGGCGTGACCTCGCCAACACCCGTACCGCAACGGTTGCGGCACGGCAATGCGCCCGCTGTGTCCTTTTCGCATCTGGCTCTGTGTCTATAAATGTCGCACGCGACCTCTGAAGGTGGTCGTGCACGGCCCTGCGCCGCGCACATGTAGGCCCCACACAAGGAGACACCATGCGCCGCATCCTCATCCTGCTCGCCACCCACCTGCTCACCCTTGGCCTCGGCTTCGGCCTGGGCGTGTACTTCCTGCCGATCCTGATCGCCCCCGATGACCCGCCGGTGGCGCAGGTGCAGGCGGCCATGAAGGATGCCCCCTACCAGGCCACCTTCCGCCGCGACCTGAAGGACAGCGATGCGCTGCATTGGGGCGAAGGCAAGGTCACGGTGAGCCCGACCCAGGTTGCCTTCGACGGCAAGATGGCCCCGGGGCCGGACTACAAGGTCTATCTCACCAGGGAATTCGTCGAGACCGAGGCCGACTTCGAGCGCCTGCGCGCCAGCTCCCAGCGCATCGGCGAGGTCAAGACCTTCAACCGCTTCCTGGTGGACGTTCCGGACAACGTGAACGTGGATGAGTACACCACCGTGGTGGTGTGGTGCGAGCGCTTCTCGCAGTTCATTTCCGCGGGCCAGTACCGCACGCCGGGCTGAGCAGCACCCCGGACGACTGAACGGAGAGCAGCCGAGCACGGCTCGGCTCTGCTGTAGCGCCGAGCCATGCTCGGCATACAGGAAGAAAGGGGCGGAGCCGGCCGATAAGCCGGGTTCTGTCGTGGACAGTCATTCCTCTAGGCGTTACGTCGCCGCAACGCTCAAGCAACCTACCCGGATCCAACGCGGGCCGCGCCAAAGGATCCCTATTTGGTCTTGCTCCAGGTGGGGTTTGCCGTGCCGGTCTGTTGCCAGACTCGCGGTGCGCTCTTACCGCACCATTTCACCCTTACCGGCCTTCCGAAGAAGACGTAGGCGGTATCTTTCTGTTGCACTTTCCGTCGGCTTGCGCCGCCCAGGCGTTACCTGGCACCTTGCCCTATGGAGCCCGGACTTTCCTCGGCACCCCCGAAGGGATGACGCGACTGTCTGGCCGACTCCGCCAGCGCGCATTCTACAGTAGAGCCACGCCAAGCGTGGCTACGGACGTGCAGACATCCACGCACGGCGTGGATCTACTGATTCGCCGGGCGTGGCCCGGCGCTGCCGATCAGGACCCGTACAACGCCTTGCGCGGTGCGCCGGTCAACTCCGCCGCCAGCTTGGCTGCGGTCGACGGCGGCAGGTGCTCGCTGAGCTTGGCGTAGACCTGGCGGCCGTGCGCCAGCTGCGCTTCGGCATCATCGCCAGCGCCCTGCACCATCACCACGAATTCGCCCTTGCGCTGGTTGTCATCGGCTTCCACCTTCGCCAACAACCCGGCAAGGTCGCCGTCCAGCACCGTTTCGAACAACTTGGTCAGTTCGCGCGCCAGCACCGCCGGGCGCTCGCCCCCGAAGATCGCGGCCATGTCTGCCAGCGATTCGGTGATGCGGTGCGAGGATTCATAGAACACCATCGTGCGCACTTCACCGGCCAGCGCCTGCAGGCGGTCGCGGCGACCGCTGGCCTTGGCCGGCAGGAAACCCTCGAAGGTGAAGCGATCACTGGGCAGGCCGGCCACGCTGAGCGCGGCGATGGCGGCGCAGGCGCCGGGGATCGGGCTGACCTTGATGCCGGCCGCACGCGCGGCCCGAACCAGCCGGAAGCCGGGGTCGCTGACCAGCGGAGTGCCTGCATCGCTGACCAGGGCCAGCGACTCGCCGGCCTGCAGGCGCGAGACCAGACGCTGCGACAGCGCCTCTTCGTTGTGCTCGTGCAGGGCCACCAGCGGCTGCTGGATGCCGAAATGGGACAGCAGCTGCCCGCTGCGCCGCGTGTCCTCGGCACAGATGGCCGCCACCGAGCGCAGCACCTCCTGCGCGCGCGGGCTCAGATCGGCCAGGTTGCCGATCGGCGTGGCGACGACGTACAGGGTTGGGACACTCATTTCAGCGGTACTCACGGGGCAAGGGTAGAATCCTAGCGTGTACCTGGCCAAGGCCGCTGCCCTCATCGCATGGACCCGATCATGAACAAGCCCGCCGCACGCATCTCTGCCCTGTCGTTGTCGCTGATGTTGTTGGCCGGTTGTGCCACCACCAGCCTCGTCAGCGCCCCGGAATCGCCGGCCCAGAGCCAGGCGCTGGCGCTGATCGACCAAGGCAAGCCGCGCGACGCCGCACTGCAACTGGAAGCCCTGGCCGCCACCCTGCGCGGCAACGCCCGCAGCAATGCGCTGGCCGATGCCGCCTGGGCCTGGCACCTGGCCGGCGACAGCGCGCGCGCGCGCAGCCTGCTGGGCCAGCTCACCGCGCGCCAGCTGTCCGGCGCCAGCCTGCAGCGCTTCCAGCTGACCAGCGCCGAGCTGGCACTGGCCGACAAGCAACCGGCACAGGCGCTGGCCCTGCTGAAGGACCACGGCGACAGCGTGCACCCGGGCCTGCGCACGCGCTGGCTGCTGGCACGCGGCCAGGCGCTGCAGGCCACCGGTGATGCCTTCGGCGCTGCCACCGAACGCGCCCGTGCGCACGCCGGCCTGACCGGCACGGAGCGCAGCGACAACCAGGTAGCCATTTCCGGCCTGCTGGGTACGCTGGACGATGCCACCCTGCGCAGTCGCGCCGCGGCATTGCCGGCCAACGATCCGCTGTACAACTTCGCCGGCCGCGCGTTGATTGCCCGCGGCCTGCCGCTGCCGCGCCCGTTCGATCGCGATGGTGCCGCCCAGTTCGACACCAGCAAGCGTCCGCCGGCGATGAGCGACGGCTACCGCCCACCGGCCAAGCTGGCTGTGCTGCTGCCGCTCAGCGGCCGCCTGGCGACGGCGGCACAGCCGGTCCGCGATGGCCTGCTCAGTGCCTACTACGGCGAGACCCGCCGTCGCCCCGACATCAATTTCTTCGATACCGCCGGCACCGCCGCCGGTGCGGTGTCGGCCTATGACAAGGCGGTGGCCTCCGGCGCCGATTTCGTGGTCGGTCCGCTCGGCCGCGACGAAGTGGATGCGGTGTATGGCCGCCAGCAGCTGCCGGTACCGGTGCTGGCCCTGAACCGCGGCAAGGGTGCACCGCCGGCCGGCAGCGCCGGTTTCTCGCTGGCCCCGGAAGACGACGGCATCGTTGCCGCCGAGTACATGCGCGGCCGCGAGCGCAGCAAGGCGCTGGTGATCAACAGCAGCGACGACACCGGTCGCCGCGCGGCCGCCGCCTTCGCACAGCGCTTCGCCCAGCGCGGCGGCACGGTGGCCGCCACCGTGGCTGTCAGCGAAACAGTGGGAGACGTCAGTGCGCAGGTGCGCAATGCCGGTGCGGTCGATGCCGTGTTCCTTGCGGTGCGCGCGCCGCAGGCACGCCTGCTGGCCCCGCAGCTCGCGCTGGCCGGCGCCGGCGGCGCCACCCGCGTGGGTACTTCGCAGCTGACCACCGGCAGCGGCAAGGTCGAAGAAGACGTGGCGCTGGACGGCATCATCTATCCGAACGAAGCCTGGAACGTGCGCAGCGTCTCCGGCGTGCCCTCGGCCAGCCAGGTCGCACAGACCCTGCCCAGCGCACGCGGCGCCGCCAGCCGCCTGTTCGCCTTCGGTGCCGACGCCTGGAAGATCACCGCCTATCTGGACAAGCTGTCCAACGAGGGCGGCCTGGACGGCGCCACCGGTACGCTGTACCTGGACAGCAACGGCAACATCCTGCGCCAGCCGGCATGGTCCGCCTTCAGTGGTGGCCGGCCGATGCCGATCGCCGGTGGTCGCTGAGCACCTGCAACGTGGCTCGGCGGTGGAAGCCGCCGCCGAGCTCCACCTGCAGCAGGCCGGATTGCAGCCGCGGGCACGCAACGTGCGCTATCGCGGTGGTGAACTGGACCTGGTGATGGATGACGCCGGTACCGTGGTCTTCGTGGAAGTGCGCTACCGCGCACGCCAGGACTTCGGCGGCGCCGCTGCCTCCATTGATGCACGCAAGTGCCGGCGCCTGGTGCATGCCGCGCAGCTGTACCTGCAGGACCACCCCATCCTGGCTGATGCGCCCTGCCGCTTCGACGTGGTTGAAGCGACCGGCGAGCCGCCGCAGCTGCACTGGCTGCGCGACGCGTTCCGGTTGGACGACTGCTGATGCCTTCCATCATCACCCACGCAGCCGTGCCGCTGGCACTGTGGTGCGCCGCCGACCGTGGCCGCATTCCGCCGCGTCTGCTGGCGGCCGGGGTGATCGCGGCGATGCTGCCCGATGCCGACGTGCTCGCCTTCGCCCTGCACATTCCCTATGCCGATGCGTTCGGCCACCGCGGTGCCAGCCATTCGCTGCTGTTTGCCTGCGTGCTGGCGGCACTGGCCGCGATGTTGCATGGCTTTGGTAGAGGCCGACCTTGGTCGGCACCCCACAGCTCCGGTAGTCGCCGACCTTGGTCGGCATCCCACAGCTCCGGTAGTCGCCGACCTTGGTCGGCGGTTTCGTGCCAACCAAGGTTGGCATCTACCGTACAGGCGGCGGCGTTCGTGTTCGTATGCGCGGCCAGTCACCCGTTGCTGGATGCCATGACCTCCGGCGGCCTCGGCGTCGCCCTCGCCTGGCCGTGGAGCGAACAGCGCTTCTTCGCGCCGTGGCGACCGATCCGCGTGTCACCGTTCGCGCCGCAGTTCTTCAGCGCGCGTGGCCTGGCCACGCTGCTGTCCGAGTTGCGCTGGGTATGGCTGCCGCTGGCCTGCGCGGTCGTGGCCTGGAAACTGATTCAACCCGCCCCTGCTGCCCCGCGAGATCCGTCATGAGTACCGCCCTGCCCGCCTCCCTGGTTGTCGAACTGTCCGCCCTGCTGGGTGCCGAAGGGTGGCGCATGGACGAGGCCGCGCTGGAAGCCAATGCGCAGGACAACTCGTGGCGCCATCAACGCCCCGTGGCCGTCGCCCTGCCGGCAGACGTGGCCCAGGTGCAGGCGCTGGTGCGTGCCTGCCGTGCAAATGGCGTGGCCTTGGTCGCGCGTGGTGCCGGCACCGGCACCACCGGCGCCGCCGTGCCGCTGCCGGGCAGCATCGTGCTGTCGTTCACCCGCATGGACCGCATCCTGGAAATCAGCCCTGGCGATCGCTGCGCCATCGTGCAGCCGGGTGTGCTCAACGGCACGCTGCAGCAGGCACTGGCACCGCACGGGCTGTTCTGGGCACCGGATCCTTCCAGCGCGGATATCTGCAGCATCGGCGGCAACCTGGCCTGCAACGCCGGTGGCCCGCGTGCAGTGAAGTACGGCACCAGCCGCGACAACGTGCTGGGGCTTGTCGCGGTAACCGGCACCGGTGAAGTGATCCGCTGCGGCGGCGCCTTCACCAAGGATGCCACCGGTTATGACCTCACCCATCTGCTGGTGGGCAGCGAAGGCACGCTGGCGCTTATCGTGGAAGCGACGCTGAAGCTGACACCGTTGCCGGTTGCCCAGGCCGGGCTGCGCGTGCTGTACCGCGATGCAGACGCTGCCGCCGCTGCGGTGTCGCGGTTGATGTCGCAGCCGGTGGTGCCGACCCGTCTGGAATTCATGGACGCGCGCAGCCTGGAGCTGCTGCGCCGCAACGGCGCCGATGTGCCCCAGGCCGGCGCGATGCTGCTGGTCGAAGCCGATGGTGACCACGACACCCTGCCCTACCTGTTGCAGGCGCTGGCCAGCGCTGCCGAGGGTGAGGGCATGATCGAACTGGACGTGGCGATGGAAGGCCGCGCGCGTGACCAGCTGTGGGCGGCACGCAAGGCACTGTCGCCCGCACTGCGCAGCGTCGCTCCGGGCAAGATCAACGAAGACGTGGTGGTGCCGGTATCGCGCATCCCGGCCCTCGTGGCCGGCGTGCAGGCGCTGGCACGCGAGTACACGCTGACCATCGTCAGCTTCGGTCATGCCGGCAACGGCAACCTGCACGTCAACATCCTCTATCACCCGGACGATGCAGAAGAGAGCGCCCGCGCACATGCCGCGCTGCCGAAGATCTTCGAGCTGACGCTGGCACTGGGCGGCACGCTGTCGGGCGAGCATGGCATTGGACTGGCCAAGCGCGACTTCATGGCGCAAGCGTTCACGCCGGCCACGCTGGCGACCATGCGCGCGATCAAGGCCGCGCTGGACCCCGATGGCATCCTCAACCCCGGCAAGGTACTGCCGCTGGCATGACCCACGAAGAGTGCGGACCGTGGTCCGCACCGATTCCCGCCGGGCATGGCCCGGCGCTACCGGGGCGTGTTGCCCACGCTGTCGATCAGGGCCTGCCGGAAGCTGGGCAACAGCACACGGTTGCCATGGCCGCTCAGGTGATCGTTGTCGAAGAACAGCGGCTCCCCGTCTTCCACCGCCGAACAGGTCTGCGGCCCGCACAGCTGCGGCAGCGGGTCCCATACGGTCAATGAGCGGTAGCGCGCGGCCAGATCGGCCAGCAGTGCCATCTGCGGAGCACGCAGCATTTCCAGATCAGCACGACGCATGGTCAGGCCACCGGCACAGCCCGGATTGCTGCGGTTGAACCAATCCGAGCAACGGTAGGCGCCGGCCTTGAACAACGGCAGTGGCGCGTCGATCACCACATGCACGCCCAGCTTCTGCAGGCGGCCCAGCACCCGTTCGGCCTCCTGGCGTGCGGCCTGCGCGTGGGCACGCGTGCGTTCGGCCAGCAGCTCCCGGTAGATCTGCTGCTCATCCTGGTGTTGCCAGTCGAAGCCGCGCAGTTCCGGCATGCGCAATGCGGCAAGCAGCACGATGTCACCCGGGCGCGCGTCGCGCTCAATGGTCGACAACGCTTCTTCGATGAAGTCCTGGCAGTCTGCCGGGCTGGCCCGCAGCAGGTTGACGAAGCTGCAGCCTCCGCGATCTTCCTGCTGCACCTGCATGCCGGTCTGGCGCGCGACCATGCTGGTCATCGTGCGGTAAGCGGCGGCATGCGAGTCGCCGATTACGAACAGCGTGCGTCCCTCCAGTGCAGGGGTGGCCACCGGTTCGAGCGGGCGCCATTGCGGGAAGCGGCGTGCCTGCCACTGGTAGCCATCGCCGGTAACGCTGAGCGAAACCTGCTCGTGATATTCCACGGTTGCCCAGGCAGCGGCCCCGCAGAGCGCCACCACCGGCAGTGCCATCGCCAGCACCTTGGCCGGTGCCAGCCGCAGCAGCCAACCCGCGCGCCGCAGCGGCTGTTCCACCCAATGATACGAGGCCGCCGATATGCCCAGCAGCAGCACCGGGTACAGCCACAGCGCGGCGCCCTGCAGGCCGTAGGTCCAGCGCAGCAGCACCAGCAGGGGCCAGTGCCACAGGTACAGCGAGTACGACAGCCGCCCCAGATATGCCAGTGGCGACCATGCCAGCGCGCGCCCGATGCGCGATGTGCCGTGCCCGGCGACGGCCGCCAACAGCAACAACGTCCCGACCACCGTCGCCAGCACCCCCGGCACCGGCATCGCCAGCCCTGGTGCCAACACCAGGCCCAGCACAAGCAGCGCCGCCCCTGCCGCGCCCAGCAGACCCGCGCGCCGACTGCCCGTACGCGTGGACATCCATTGATACAGCAGCGCGCCAGCGGCCAGTTCCCAGAAGCGCGCCGGCAGCAGATAGAACGCCGCCGCAGGTGATGCCTTCGCCTGCCACCCCGCCCACAGCAGCGAGGCCAGCGCGGCCACCGGCAACAGCCAGTGCGACCATGGCCAACGGTCACGCCCGCGCAGCCAGACGAAGAACAGCAGCGGGAAGATCAGGTAGAACTGCTCCTCCACCCCCAGCGTCCAGGTATGCAGGAACGGATTGAGTTCGGCACCGGGCGAGAAGTAATCATCCTGCTGCCCGGCCAGAATGAAATTGCTGACGCCGACCAGCGCGGCCCAGCCGGTCTGGTCGAACTGTTCGTTGCGCCAGGCTCGCGGAATGAACAGCGCCGACAGCACGAAGGTCGCCACCAGCATCACCAGCAGAGCGGGCATCAGGCGCAGTACGCGGCGCCGGTAGAAATCGAGCAGCCATGCGCCCAACGGCTGATTGGCGCGCGACGCCAATGCCTGGCTGATCACGAAGCCGGAGACCACGAAGAACAGGTCGACCCCGGTAAAACCGCCCGGCAACCAGGCAGCGTTGGCATGGAAAACGATGACGGCAAGCACTGCCAGCGCACGCATGCCATCGATGGCGGCGTTGTGGCGAAGGTCGGGAGCGGACATGGAGCGTCCAGTGGCGATCGGTCTGCCAGCATCCACAGCATCAGGTGGAAACTGCAATGGCCAATTGCGACGTGGTCAATCGCCGTTCAACCCCGGTCAAGTGTTTGAGGATTCTGCAGACTCGCGCGGTGGGGGCGGACCTTGGTCCGCATCGCCTTCCGCCGGGCATGGCCCGGCGCTACCGATCCGATGGGGGTCAGAGCCCATTGCCAAGGCAATGGGATCCGACCCCGTCATCGCCGCTTACCAGGCCATGCGCATGCCTACCTGGCCGCCCACGTTGCGGTAGCCGTGGTCACCGCGCTGCACGGTCACGCCGCCCCACGCACCCCAGCGCTGGCCCAGCTTCAGCTCGGCACCGGCCTGTACTTCATAGCGGTTGCGCGGCATGTCCGCACCCAGCGTGTCACCGTTGAACTGCAGCGTGCTGGTGCCGCTGCCACGCAGCCAGTTCACGCCCATATAGGGCTGCACGGTGTTGCCTGCCGCCGTGCCATGCCCGAACACGCGCACGCCCAAGCGCCCGCTCAGGCCGCCAGCATCGGCGTTGTCGATCACCGTGCCGTTGGCTTCCACATGGTGGTCGGCGCGGAAGTCGACGTAGTTCAGCTGCAGCTGCGGCTGCACATACAGCCTGCTGGCGGCACCCTGCCACACGTTGAAGGTGTAGCCCCCCTCCAGCGACGCACTGGCCATGCGCGCATCGTAGGTCTCGCGCTCCAGGCCGATGCCCTGCACGCGATTGTCGAAGCGGCCGTACTGCACGCTGCCATCCACGTAGGCACCGCTGAGGCCCGCGGCGTCCTGCAGCCACGTGCCGTACGCGCCCACCGCGCTGCCACGTACACGGCCCTTGGCGCTGTAACCGGTCAGCCCGGACACCACGCTGCTATCGGTGCGACCACTGCCCAGCATCACGCCGAAGGCGGCGTTGCCCCGGCGCAGCAGGTCGCTGCCGATCTGCAGCACCGAGCTGTTGCCGTCCACCGACAGCTGGCCACCGACCGCGCTGACGTCCGCCTGCTGCCGGCCGATGCGTGCCCACGCGGCACGCCCCTCATCCAGCGACACGGCGCCGGTACGGTCGTTCAGGCGATGGGAAAACATGTTGATGGCCGCCGACTGGTTGGCCAGGTAGGCGCCGGCCTCCGGGCGTAGTACCGGCGGCGGCGTGACCGGATTACCGGGATCAAGCGGACCGCCTTCGCCACCGTCACCCGGGTCCGGACCCGGGCCAGGATCGACTGCGCAGCCGGGGGCCGCCGGATCCTCCGCGCAGCGATCGAACCATTGCGAGCGCAAGTACCAGTTGCCGTCGGCCGGGTCGATCAAACCGCCCTGGAACAGGAAGTACTCGTACGAGCCGCCCACCGCGCGCCCCACCAGCGCGTAGTTTGCCAGTGACGCACCGTCGATCTCGATCAGTTGGATGCCATCGACCGTCGGCGCCCCCACCCCACCGATGTTCTTCACCGCCAACAGCGCATCACCGGAGGTGTCACCGCGCACGTGCAGGCGATCCATGGCGCTGTCATCGCCGGCCAATGCCCCGTGGAACAGGAAGTGCGCGCCTTCAGTGTGCAGATCGCCATCCACGGTGAGCGTGTTGAAGCGACCGTTGCCGTCAGACAGGCCCACACCGCTGCCACGTACCTGTAGTTCGCCCACGCTGGCGTCGCCGGTCAGCGTCCATTGGCTGCCGCCTTCGATCGCCATCGTCTGCACCAGGTCGGACGCACCCTGCCACAGCGAACCATCGGCCAGGCGCACATGCACGTCCGACTGCGGCACAAGGCCGGCATCCTCGTCTTCCGGAGTAATGACGATGTCACCCACCATCTGCGAGCGCCCCTCCAGCAGCACGTCGAAACGCCCGGCCACCGCCGCATCCAACGCCAGCGCGATGCCGTTGCCGCCCGATACCAGTGCGCCGTTGGACAGGGTCAGGCCGGGGTCGCGACTGCTGCGCACCCACACACCGCCATGCTGGGCGCTCACCAGCGAGCCACCGTCGATGCTCAGCCGCCCGTTGTCATTGATCAACGCCGCCCATGCACCTTCGCCTTCGGTGCGCACGTGGGTGTTGGCCAACACCATCTGCCCCGCCCCCCCGGAAATGAGACCATGGGAAGATCGACCCAAAGTCTGTAGGCGGCTGTCACTCAACGTGACCGTGCCGCCGGTGCGCGCGATCGCGGCAGCAGAACCGTCACCTTCGGTCAGCACCTGGATGTCGACGGCATCGATCAGAGGTCGGCGTCCCATGTCACCCTGCGCGTACACGCCATGGGCCGAACTGCCATTGGTGGAAAGACGCGTGCCAACAACCTGGGCGTGTCCACCTCGCACATCCAGACCGAGTGCGCGATCGCCCCGCGCCGCCACCAACGAATCGCGCAGCACCAACGTGGAGTCGTTCGGCATCCAGATGGCGGTGCCGTCAGAGGTTGCAAGCGTGCTCCGCTCCACTGTCACTGCATTGCCCCGCCCATTTATATCCAGGGCAATCCACTCGCTGCGGACACTGCTGTCGCGCAGAACGGTTACGCCATTGTCCATGAGCCTCAGTCCCGAGTCGCCGGACAGCTCACTGCCCTGCACCGTCAGTGAACCACCAGACTGTTCCACCGCACGACTGTTCGCACCCTGCACCACGATCCGGCTGTCAGAGAGATGGACGGTCCCCCCCAGCGCCACGCCTGTGGCCGATTGCCCCTGAAGGTGGACGTCCACCTGGTGCATCGCCAACGTTGCGCCACGGTGCGCTGTTGCGCCGACTCCTGAATGCCCCACGCGGCTGATGCTCGAGTTCTGCAGCACCACATCAGCCGTACCAGTGACCAGAACGCCATCTCTCGCATCACCCAGGATGTCGATGTGAACGGCATCGAGCGTTGCAGTACCAGCGTTCGCGTACAGGCCGGACGTACTTGAGCGGCTCACCTGCAGCTGGCCACCCTGCATCTGCAGGCTGCCGCCCAACAGCCGCAGGGCGTCACCTCCACTGCTGCGGACCTGTACGTTCTTCAGCACGGCATCGGCATCCTGCACCTGCACACCGTGCGCGCTGTTGCCGGATGTCTCGATCACAACGTCGGTGGCCTGCAGGCGGGCACCTGCAGCAACCGATGCACCGGCTGCGGACACACCGGCGGTGGTTACCGTTCCGCTATCCAGCCTGATCACGCTGCCACTCCCTTCGGCGTGCGCTGCATGTGCTGCACGCCCAACCGTGGAAAGGTTTACCGGACCCGTCGGCAGGATGCGGCCCCCATTGACGGCATAGAAGGCGTGCCCGGAAGGGTCGGCCGGCAGAACCGGCTCGGTAGTGTGATAGTCGCCTGCCGGTGGCGTCTGCTCGTCTCCGTCGGCCACGATCTGTTGTGCCGCCGCCGGGGCGCTGGCAATCAGAACGATAGCGAGGGCTGTGGCCAAGGCATGGTGTCGGGGAATGGAATTCTGCATGGGGGCACTCGTGAAAGGAGGCGCCATGCTCGGCCCGGTGCTGAACCGTTGCCATCGAATGCGTTGCAACCCGCGACACCTTTTCGCCGATCTGGCTGGCAGCTGAATCGCCCCCGGCATCCAGAGCGCTTTGCAACTTTTTGCATGGGATGGGCGGACCTGCACCCGGAAACTGCGGCCAACCGAGACACGTCCTTTCGCATACGGCCCGCCTCCTTACAGATCCTTCACAACGGCGCGGCCCGCCCGGCAACTGGTCTGAACAGTCGCCGGTGTCTCCCCTACTCCCGCCACAAGGATCCTTCCATGAAGCGCACGGCCACTCAGCCCCCCCTTCGCACCCCGCGCCCGCGTCTGCTGTGCCGCAGTCTGCTGCTGGCCTTGGCCACCCTTCCCGCGGCTACCGCGTTGGCGGGTGAACTTGATGGCCAGACCGCCGAGGTCGGCGCCGCTGACCCGACCGAAGCGTGGACGCTGAAGAACGGATCGCTGTTGACAGTGAACGGTGGGTCGTCGCTGTACATTGAAGCTGATGACTCCACGGTCACGCTCTCCAATGCCACGGTCGGTGCGGGGAGCAGACAACATGCCGTCAGTCTCTTCGGCGGCTCAACGCTGGCCGCACGATCAACCCGGTTCACGGCGGGCATCTTTGTCACCGACAGCAGCACTGCATGGGTCGAAGACAGTGAGATCGTTGTGACTGCGGCAGGCTTAAGTCCCCGCATGGCCAGCGTTGGCATCGGCCTGTCTGGGACTGCCAGCACGCTTCCCGCGGATTCTCTGGCGGTGGTGCGCAACACCTACCTGCGCGTCGAGGACGTACCGGGCACGCCAGACATCAATAGCGGCCTGGGCGTGCGCCTGATGGCCGGAGAAATCCAGCTGCAGAACTCGCGGATCGATGCAGACAACATGGCGGCGTTGCTTGCAATCCACCGCGCCGGCCAGCCACCGATTACCCTGCGTATCGACAACTCTGCGCTGCGGTCCCGCCGCGGCGCTGCCATCCGGATCGCGCCGATCAAGATTGATGCAGAGCACCGAATCATCGTAACGAACGGCTCGCAGCTGCAAGCAGGCGATGGCAATCTTCTGCTGATGAAGTCATGGAATGACATGCTTGTCACTTCTGCAATCCATACGGACTTCACCGTGGATGACGCGCGCTTGATCGGCAACGTCAACGTGGATACCACGACCGTGGTCAATGGCACCCTTGACGTGATCCTGCGCAACAAGGCACAGATCGACGGCCGCTTCATCAATGTCACCTCGGCCGACATCGGCAGCGACAGCACCTGGCTGATGACCGGCGACAGCAATGTCGGCCACCTTGCCTTGGGCAGCACCGGCACCGTGGCACTGGGCAATGGCAGCTCATTCAACACCCTCACCGTGGATACCTTCGACGGCGCCGGTGGCACCCTGCTGTTCAACACCCAGCTGGGTGACGATGCCTCGGCCACCGACAAGCTGATCATCAAGGGCGACTCGAACGGCCAGGCCAATGTGCGCGTGCTCAACGCCGGCGGTGCCGGTGCGAAGACCGACAAGGGCATCGAGCTGATCCGCGTGGGCGGCGCATCGAATGCACAGTTCGACCTGCAGGGCCGCGCGGTGGGCGGGCAGTACGAGTACTTCCTGTTCAAGGACACGACCAATGGCGGTTGGTACCTGCGCTCGGAGCTGGCCGGCACGCCGGATCCGTGTGTGGTGGATCCGTCGCTGCCGGAGTGCAAGCCGATCGACCCGGTGGACCCGGTCGATCCTATTGACCCGATCGACCCCACCCCGGTGCTACGCCCGGAAGCCGGTGCCTACCTGGCCAACCAGTTCGCGATGGACCAGCTGCTGCGCCATGGCATGCGCGACCGCCAGGGGGGCGCTGCCGCAGCAGATGGTATTCGCGGCTGGGCCCGCGTGGATGCGACCCAGAGCAAGCTGTCGGCGGTGGAAGACCAGCTCGACCTGCGCGTGGACCGCTCGCGCCTGCAGCTGGGTGCAGACGTGGGCGTGTTCGACAACGGCCAGGGCCGCGTGGGCGTGATGGGTACGCTGGCCAAGTCCGATGCCACCTCGCGTTCGCAGCTGACCGGCTACAGCGCACGCGGCAAGGTCAACGGTGGTGCGCTGGGCGTGTATGGCAACTGGAGCAACGATGCGCTGTATGTGGATGCCAGCGTGCAGCGTGGCCAGTTCCGCAACCGCGTGCAGGGTGAAGGCCTGGCTGAGGAACGCTACGACTCGGATATCTGGCAGTCGTCGCTGGAAGCCGGCTACCGCTTCGGCATCGGCCAGATCGGCAGCACTGCGCTGAGCCTGCAGCCGGAACTGCAGCTGATCTACACCGACGCCAACACCGACCGCCACGAGGAAACCAACGGCACCGTGGTGCGCAGCCTGGGCGACAGCGGCCTGTCCGGTCGCATGGGCCTGCGCTTGCAGGGCGAAGGCCGCAGTGCAGCGGGTGCGTCGGTCAGCCCCTACGTGGTGGCCAACTGGTACCGCGATGGCGCCAGCAATGGCATGGCATTTGATGATGAAGCGCTGAAAGCCAGCGTGCCGCGCAACCGCTACGCGTTGAATGCCGGTGCGCGCGTGTACTTCCGTTCCGGGCTGAGCGCCTGGGGTGGGTTTGGTGTGATGCGCGGTGACCATGGCTATCGCGAAGCGACGGCCAATGTGAGCGTGGCTTACAAGTGGTGATCTGCCTTCCGTAGCGCCGCGCCATGCTCGGCTGCTTTCCCGTCAGATCGCGATGAGCCGAGCATGAGCTCGGCTCTACAGGAATGTCGCAATTGCCATGACGATACGGGCCTGGCCCATCTGCAACACCTTCAAATTTGAAACTTCTCTGATTGGTACAGCGGCGTTTACGTGCACATCATGGCGTGCCACCGACAACGGGTGGCACGGGCTTGCAATCCCGTTAGGTTGATGTGTTGTTTACGCTTGCCTGTCGGCGTCGCTCTTTCCTTGTTGGGCGGCGTCGGCAGGCAATCCGTCCGTGCCCTATGGCGGGCGGTGCGTGGGGGTCTCGTACCCGCCGGCATTTCTACATCAACCTCCGGTATTGCAACCACGCACCGTCCGCCACCCTCGCGTCCACGCGGCGGTGGCCCCTTGCTTCATGCACAAGGATGCCTGCCACCATGACCGCCTCGACCTACCCGTATCTGTTCGCCACCCTGGGCGATGCTGCCAGTCAGCTGCCCGAGGCAATCGCCCGCGCACTGGAAACCACGCTCACTGCAACCCATGCCGCCAATGCACCCGGCGGCATCACGCTGCTTGACTGCCTGCAGCGCATTCGCAAGGTGGAAGCCGCCGATGGCCAGCCGTGGCCGGGCAAGGGGCGCACGCCCGTGCAGCGCATGGCGCTGGCCCGTATCGACCGCGCCAACGCCGGGCTGACGTTGCTGCTGGAGATGCTGCATGCCACCGAGCGCGTGCGCATCGATGGCGATGATGATCAGCAGGTGGGCGACGACGTGCGCGAAGGGCTGCTGTTGGCCTGCCGTGGGCTGGCCGAGTATGTGGATGTGCAGTTGCACGCGGCGTGACATCTGCAACGAAAAGGCCGAGCATTGCTCGGCCGTACTTCATGGCGGTGGTGCTCACCCGCCGCACCTGGCACAGCAGGCCGAGCATGCGCTCGGCCATGCCGGCACCATCAGCGGCGCATCACCAGGCCTTGCGCAAGCCCAGCTGGGCGCCGACATCGCGGTAGCCGCGATCACCGCGCTGCAGGGTCATGCCACCCCATGCAGCCCAGCGCTGGCCCAGCTTCAGCTCGGCGCCGGCCTGGGCTTCGTAGCGGTTGCGCGGCACGTCTGCACCCAGCGTATCGCCGTTGAATTGAACGGTGCGGGTGCCGCTGCCACGCAACCAGTTCACGCCCAGGTAGGGTTGAACCACATTGCCGGCGGCCGTACCGCGACCGAACACGCGCACACCCACGCGACCACTCAGGCCGCTGGCATCGGCGTTCTCGATGACGGTTCCATTGCTCTCGACATGCCGGTCTGCACGCAGATCCGCATACGAAAGCTGCAGCTGTGGCTGCAGGTAAACGTTGGACGAAGTGCCCTGCGAGATGGCGAAGGTGTAACCACTTTCCATCGACGCACTGGTCACCTGCGAATCGTAGGTTTCCCGGCCCAGGCCGGCACCCTGCACGCGGTTGTCGAAACGACCCTGCTGCACGCTGGCATCCACATAGGCACCTCCGGCCTGGCCGCGATTCTGCACCCAGGTGCCGTACATGCCGATGGCGGTACCACGTACACGGCCCTTGGCGCTGTAGCCGGTCAGCTTGGAAACCACGGCACTGTCGGCGCGCCCGCTGCCCAACATCACGCCAAAGGTGGCGTTGCCACGGCGCAGCAGGTCACTGCCGACCTGCAGCATTGAGGTGGAGCCATCCACCGATAGCTGGCCGCCCACGGCGGTGAAATCGGACTGCTGACGTGCCACCCGTGCCCATGCGTTGCGGCCTTCGCCAGCATCCAACGCACCCACTCGATCGCTCAGGCGATGGTCGAACATCTTCAGTGCAGCAGACTGGTTGGCCAGGTAGGCGCCCACTTCAGGGCGCAGCAACGGTGCGGGCGGATCGATCGGGTCGATCGGGTCAACGGGGTCGATCGGGTCAACGGGGCCGATCGGATCAACGGGATCGATCGGGTCAATCGGCGTGCAGCCCGGCAACGACGGATCACGCTCGCACAGGTCCGGCAGCAGGGCCGAGCGCAGGTACCAGTTGCCTTCGCCCCCAACCACGCCACCCTTGTGCAGGAAATACTCGTGGGCGCCTGCCACCACACGACCATGCACCTTGTAGTCCGCGTTCGAAGCGCCGTCGACCTGGATGACGGTGATGCCCTCGATGGTCTTGGCGCCCAGGCCTCCTACATTGCTCACCCAGATCTGGGCATCACCACTGGTATCACCACGCACATGCAGGCGGTCCATGGCCGAATCATCGCCTTCCAGGCCGCCCCGGAACTGGAACTCGGCGTTCTCGCTGTGCAGATCGCCATCGATCATCAGCGTATTGAAGCCGGCATCGGAGGGGTCGGAGAGATAGACGACGCCCTGGCGCACATCCATCGATTTCACCTGTGAATCTCCGCGCAGCGTCCACCAGCTGCCGCCGTCGATCGCGACGGAATTGACGATTCCCGAGCGCCCGTTCCAGTTTGAGCCGCTGGACAGCTGGACGTGTACATCCGATGCAGGAACCAGCCCGGCGTCGAGGTCCTGCTGGCTGATGACGATATCGCCGCGCAGGATCGAACCATCCAACGCTACGTCGAAGCGGCCCGCCACCGAAGCATCAAGCGCCAGCGCAGTGCCGTTGCCGCCCACCAACAGCGAACCTTCGCTCAGACGCAGGCCAGTGCTGCCGTTGCCACGCACGCGGACAGCACCATGCTGGACACTGTGGATGTAGGCCCCTTTCATGTCGAATGCAGCATCGTCGTGGATGACCGCGCCCCAGGCACCCTCGCCCTGGGTCAGGACATCGGTGCGTTCAAGAACCACCCTGCTGCCGGACTGCGCCACGATGCCGTGCGAGTTGACGCCGATGGTATCGATCACGCTCTCGCTCAAAGCGGCAGACCCACCCGCGATGTCGAGACCGATTGCGTTGTCGCCGCGCGTCTCGATCCGCGATCTCGAGGCCTCAAACGCTCCACCTGCCATGGAAACGCCTGACGACCCATGACCGGTGGTTCGAACAAACGACATTTCATTCAGTGTGATCGAGCTGCCCGTGCCCTCAACCCGTACGGCAGCTGTGTCATCAGCCTCGGTCAGCAGTGACGTGGACATGTCGCCCAGGATGGTGCCGCCATTGAGTGCATGAAATGCATGCTCGCCTGGTTTGGCAGTCCAATAGTCCCCGGCCGGCGGCATCTTGAAGTCGGTTCCACCATCGGCGATGACCTGCTGCGCCATGGCGGGGGAGGCAAGGGAAAGCGCGCCGGCCAGTGAAACGGCCAGCAGATTGCGGCGCTGGAAATGGCGCATTGTTTGAATACCCGCAGGAATTTATTGAGAACCATGGTCGCCATGTCTCACTTGCACCTCCATAGGACAAGTTCGAAATGGACCGCTGGGCTCAGCCTGCAGGACGCGTGGCCGCGGCTACCGCAAACTGTGGGGAAGCAGGCACTTCGTGCCCGCTCTGCCGCTAATTGCAATGATTCCGATAGCCTTGCTTCACAGAGGCATCGATAGTGCGCACTTCTTTCCGAGAGGTGTTCCGATGCAGAAGATGTTGGTGCCATTGAAGCGCTACGCGCAGTTCAGTGGGCGGGCGAGCCGCAGTGAGTTCTGGTGGTTCCAGTTGTTCGTGGTGATCGTTTCGATCCCGTTGTATGTGCTGAGCTTCTATGCCGGTTACAGCGGCTCGGAGGGCCTGGCACTGGCATCGACCGGCCTAAGCGTGGTGATGTGGTTGGTGTTCGCCCTGCCCTGCATCGCGGCGACCATCCGCCGCCTGCACGACACCGATCGCTCGGGTTGGTGGATGCTGTTGGCGTTCGTACCGTTTGCGAGCCTGGTGCTGCTGGTGTTCCTGCTGCTGCCCAGCACCCCCGGCGACAACCGCTTCGGCTCGCCGGTGCCGCACGTGTAACTTCCTCGCTTGGGTAGGTGTCGACCTTGGTCGACACGGTGCTGCCACGGGTGGCTGACACATTCGTGCCAACCAAGGTTGGCACCTACCAGGGCAATGCCGAGGTGCCTCCGCCACCGTGTGGACACGGGTGGCTGACACATTCGTGCCAACCAAGGTTGGCACCTACCAGGGCATTGCCGATGTGCCTCCGCCACCGTGTGGGCACGGGCGGCTGACACGTTCGTGCCAACCAAGGTTGGCACCTACCAGGGCAATGCCGATGTGCCTCCGCCACCGTGTGGACACGGGTGGCTGACACATTCGTGCCAACCAAGGTTGGCACCTACCAGAGCAATGCCGAGGTGCCTCCGCCACCGTGTGGGCACGGGCGGATGACACGTTCGTGCCAACCAAGGTTGGCACCTACCAGGGCAATGCCGATGTGCCTCCGCCACCGTGTGGACACGGGTGGCTGACACATTCGTGCCAACCAAGGTTGGCACC